>DBWN01000079.1:2790-3893 GCA_002308935.1 Bacteroidales bacterium UBA1237
AGGGCCTGGTGGAAAAGGAGCGGGAAGTAGATCGTCGGGGCATGGAATCCGAAGTCGAGAAGCCTCTTTGCCACATCGAGGGTCGTAGCGCCTTCAACGCCTTCCTTGGAACCGTCATTGATAAGCCCGTCGAACACGAACTCATGCTTGCATACTGAAGGGATAGGAAGCTTGTAGCAGTCCTTGAGTGATTCCTTTATGTAGTTGGCGCTCATGGTAGCGAACTTTCCGGCCATCTTCACATTCTGTTTTCCGAGCATCAGGATGTAAGCGTAAGCCCTCAGGATAACGCCGAAGTTTCCGTTGAAACCGGACACTCTGGTCTTGGGCAGGAAGTCCACCAGATGCTCAGCCACGCCTACGGGTCCTGAACCGGGGCCACCGCCTCCGTGAGGAGTGGAGAAGGTCTTGTGGAGATTCAGGTGCATGATATCGAATCCCATGTCACCGGGACGTACCATTCCGAGCAGAGGGTTCATGTTGGCTCCGTCATAATAAAGGAGGCCGCCGCAGCCGTGAACAAGCTGCGCTATCTCACCTATCTCCCTCTCGAAAAGACCGAGTGTGTTGGGGTTCGTCATCATGATGCCGGCGATATCGTCTCCAAGTAGAGGCTTCAGCGCCTCCACGTCGACAAGTCCGTTCTCATTGGACTTAACCTCTACCACCTCAAGACCGCAGACGGCGGCACTTGCCGGGTTAGTTCCGTGAGCGCTGTCAGGGACTATAACCTTTGTCCTCTTGTCGTCACCCCTTGACATATGGTACTGCCTCATGATCATAAGGCCGGTGAGTTCTCCATGGGCTCCGGCGCAAGGCAGGAACGTGAAATGGCTCATTCCAGTAATGGAAGCCAAAGCCCTGTCAAGACCGTCATACACTTCCAAAGCGCCCATTACAGTATGGTCCGGCTGAAGAGGATGTATCCCTGTGAAAGCGGGCATGGAGGCGATCTCCTCGTTGATCTTGGGGTTGTATTTCATTGTGCAGCTTCCCAGAGGGTAGAATCCGGTGTCCACACCGAAGTTCATCTGGGAAAGGTTCGTGTAATGGCGCACGACATCAACTTCGCTGACCTCCGGAAGGACCGCGGGGGTCTCCCT
>DBWN01000223.1:0-1664 GCA_002308935.1 Bacteroidales bacterium UBA1237
CCTCCCCAGGTTTCGACGGAGATTCCCGGCATCTTTTTCATCACATCCTCAAGCTTGCGGTCCCTGGTGTCAGTGAACTTGGAGACGTCATAGCGTATGGATTTCTCCAGACCCTCCCTTTCGTCGGATTTTACCATATCCTGTGACCAGGAGCATATGCATATCAGGAATCCCGCCAAAGCGGTAAGAATAATCTTTGAGTTCATCGTTCGTTTTGTGATTGTCTTGTTTGGTGTTGGTGTAATCATATTACTGCAAAGACCTTTCCAAATGTTAGATTCTTTAATGAATCACCTCGAAGAACGATAAAAAAGGCCCTGGCTCAGTTAGCCAGGACCTTGTGGTTCCTTTTGGGACTGGCCTTTAAAGACCGTCAGAAAGTCTTTGCCAGCCTGATTCCTTCCACCACCGCCTTTGAAATCTTTTCTTCGATTTTCTCGGGAGAGAGGTAGTCCATGTTCCAGGCGGCAATGGTTTCAACTTCTCCGAGTCCCCATAGGCATGAAAGGGCTTTGATGTATGGCGTGCCTTGCTCTCTTGGATCACCGGTAGGAATGTCCATTCCGCGCGTTGTGATGTAAAGGACTTTCTTGCACTTGCAAAGGCCCACGCATTTCCTGCCGTTGTCTTCAAAGGTGACACCGAAGAGGGAAGTCTGCTCGAAGAAAGCCTTAAGGACTGCAGGGAAGCTCATGTCCCAGAAGGGGGCGGCTATGACTATCCTGTCCGCCTGGGCTATCTTTCGGGCTGCCTCGAGTGCCCATTCTGGGATATTCCCCTCTGTCCTTTCGGCATAAGCCTTCGGAGACAAGGGAGCGATGTCCATGGTGGTGAGGTCAATGGTCTCCACATCGTAGCGGTTCGAAAGTGCGGCCACGACGGGGAGTGCTATGCCTCTGGTCCTTGACTGGTCACCGCGGATGCATGCGTCAATGAAAAGGAGTTTGCCCTCGTGCTTTACCGGGGTGTCATTTTTCAGCGGTCCCATCTTTTTCCTTGTTCTGGTCTTGTTCTGTTTCGGGATTCTCGGCAGCTTCTTCAGGATGCTCCTGCAGATAGTCGTCACCATGGGCGTCCTTGTACTTGAAGCGGCGTATCTTGTTGGTCGCCGTCTTCTCGAAAGGATCCTTCATCACCTCGACGTCATTGACCTTGGACTGCTTGCCCACGTGCTTGTTGACGTACTCCATGATGGCTTTCTTGCGTGCTTCCAGGTTCTCGAAGAACTTGTCCTCGTAAGCCTGGTCCCAGTTTATCACCGAATCTTCGAACTTGACAAGTGCCACGAGCTTACCGTCGCGTTCCATGACGAGGGACTCGTTCACGCCGTCAACTCCGTTTATGACTTCCTCGATCTCTTCAGGATAGATGTTCTCTCCGGAAGCTCCGATGATCATGTTCCCGAGACGTCCTTTTATGTAATACCTTCCCTTCTTGTCCTTGGATGCGAGATCGTGGGTGTGGAACCATCCGTCGTAGGTAAGGACTTCGCGGGTCCTTTCAGGATCCTTGTAGTAGCCGAGCATCACATTGTCACCACGGACAACGATTTCACCTTCACCGGTCTCAGGATTGACGTTCTCGAGTTTGACTTCCACGTTGTACGCCGGAACTCCGCATGAGCCGACTACAGTCTTCCATACGCAGGCGTTGGTGATGAGGGG
>DBWN01000223.1:1733-9780 GCA_002308935.1 Bacteroidales bacterium UBA1237
CCTCCGAAGCTCTTGTAAAGCCTTCTTCCGACAAGCCAGTAGAGGAGTCTCGGAGTATGCTCCTTCATCCAGGAGAGCACACGGCTCTTCTTGATGGTCGGCACAATGCTGTTCCTGTACACCTTCTCTATGATGAGAGGCACCGAGCACATGATGTGGGGACGGACTTTCGCCATTGCGTCCATGAGGATGGACGGTGTCGGCGGTCTCTTAATGTAGTAGACGCATCCTCCCACATAAAGGGGATAGAGAAGGCTGAACGCCATCTCATAAGCATGGGACATCGGGAGAATGGAGAGCCACCTGTATCCGGCTTTGGCTTTCTGGGCCCTTGAAGCCGCTATTATATTGTGGCAAAGGTTCCTGTGGGACAGCATAACGCCCTTGGCGTTTCCGGAGGTTCCGGAAGTGTATATGATGGCCGCCAGGTCATCAGCCTGGGGATTCTTGACCCATCCCTCGCAAGTGAACGCCGAATCGTCCTGTTTGATGATTTCGAAGGTCTCGATGTCCAGAACAAGTGTGAGGGCATCCATCATCTCCTGGCTTATCTTTGGAAGTTGCCTTTTGGAGACGTAAAGCACCTTTGTGTTTGAGTGCTTCAGTATGTTCTCCACTTCGGCCGCCGATGAGTCCGGAAGGATAGGTACGACCACTCTTCCGAAAGGCACGACCGAGAAATACGCCACGGTCCAGTTGGGCATGTTCTGCGAAAGGATGGCGACCTTGTCTCCGGCGCTGATCCCGAAGCGTGACATCCTGTGGGAAAGATCCAGGCAGATGTGCCTGAACTCGGCGTATGTGTAGGAATTGCTTCCGTCAATGTATGTCGAAAGCTTGTTTGAAGCGAAAGCCGCAGTCGAGTAGTCGAAAAGCCGGGCCAGAGTCGTGATGTAGTTCTCACGGTTCGTCGTGAGCCTTTTCAGATGTCCGTTCATGGTCCTTTGTCCTTTTAACTGTTAAGATGTAGTCCGGTCTAGTGCGTGATGTACTTTCCTGGATGCTTGCCCTTGAGGTGCATCTCCTCGTACTTCTGCTGAATCATGTCGGTATCCTTTCTGGCGTCGCCGGTGAGTTCCACGATTTCGCCCTTTCCGACTCTCTTTGTTCCCCAGTCGAAGAATCCCAAGTACACAGGGCATCCGACTTCCTTGGCGATCAGGTGGTAGCCTGTCTTCCATTTCTTGACGGGCTCACGGGTGCCTTCAGGCGCGATCGCCAGCACGAACTCATCCACCTTCTCCATTTCTTCGATAAGGCTCTTCACCATCGCAGCGGCGTTGGTGCGGTCCACGGGGACGCAGCCGCATCCGCGAAGGAACCAGCCGATAGGGCCCCAGAAGAACTCCTTCTTGATCATGACGTGCGCCACCTTCCCGAATTGGGTGTAGAAAAGGTAGGATATCACGAAATCCCAGATGGAAGTGTGAGGGACTCCCAGTATTATGGCTTTCTTGTAGTCCGAAGGACCTCCGACGGTGGTCCAGCCCATCGCCTTAAGAAGCCAACCGCAGAATTTTGCCCACATGATAGTCTTGGTTCAATGATTCTTCGTCAATCTGTTTCCGTACCGGGAGAGTGTCCTCCCGTCATAAAGCGGTACCAGGGCTTGAGCCTTAAGCTCCTGCCCCGGATTCTAGATGTTTATGTCCTCGAGCTCCTCTTCGGAACGCAGGTTCTTCCGGATGAAGATCTGCCTTTCGATGGTGTTGTCGCCCATGTAGAACTCCATGATCTGGGGGATGGATTCCTCGTCAGAGAGTTTCACAAGGTCCAGTCTCATGTTCTCTCCTATGAAGTCCACGAACTCGCTTGAGGATATCTCTCCGAGACCTTTGAAGCGGGTTATCTCCACTCCGTTCTTCAGTTCCTTGATTGCGGCCTCCTTCTCTTCGGGAGTGTAGCAGTAGCGGGTCTCCTTCTTGTTCCTGACCCTGAACAGGGGAGTCTGCAGTATGTGCACATGGCCCCTTCGGATGAGGTCGGGATAGTATTTCATGATGAAGGTGAGGACCAGCATCCTGATGTGCATTCCGTCGTCATCGGCATCGGTCGCTACGATGATGTTGTTGTAGCGGAGGTTCTCGAGATCGTCCTCGACGCCGAGGGCTGAGATAAGAAGGTTCAGTTCCTCGTTCTCCGCGACCTTCCTTCTGCTTTCCTTGAAGCAGTTGATGGGTTTGCCGCGGAGTGAGAATACGGCCTGGGAATTCGCGTTCCTCACCTTGGTTATTGTTCCGGATGCGGAGTCACCCTCGGTGATGAATATGCTGGACTGCTCCTTGAAGATTTCCTTGTCCTTCGCCACCTTGTCGTTGTAGTGGTAGCGGCAGTCACGGAGTTTCTTGTTGTAGACGTTCGCCCTCTTGTTCTTCTCCCTGGTCTTCTTCTGGATTCCGGAGATTTCCTCCCTTTCCTTCTGCGAAGCCTTTATCTTCTCCTCAATGACAGGGACGATCTCCTTGTGCATGTGGAGGTAGTTGTCCAGCTGCCTTGCGATGAAATCGTTCACGAAGGCCCTGATGGTAGGACCGCGGTCTATGGTGATGGAACCGTCCTCGTTCTTCATCACGTGCCCCTTCTCGTCCTTCTTCTGCTTCTCCCACATGTAGGTGGAGCCGAGTTTGGTCTTGGTCTGGCCTTCGAAGTTAGGGTCCTGTATCTGGATGCTTATGGCACCGACGACTCCCTGACGGCAGTCCGCCGGATCGTAGTTCTTCTTGTAGAATTCCTTGAGGGTCTTGGCAATGGCTTCACGGTATGCCGCCAGATGGGTTCCACCGTCCCTGGTATGCTGGCCGTTGACGAAAGAGGAGATGTTCTCACCGTAGGAGTTTCCGTGGGTGAGGACTATCTCTATGTCCGCCTCTTCGAGGTGGATGGGCTCATAGAGGGGAGTCTCTGAGAGATTCTCCTTGACAAGGTCCAGAAGTCCGTTCTCTGACTTGTAGGGAGTGCCGTTGAGTACGAGGGTGAGGCCTTTCTTCAGGTAGGAGTAGTTCTTCACCATGGTCTCGACATAGTCGAGGTTGAAGTTGTACCTGCCGAACATCTCCTTGTCGGGACGGAATCTCACCAGAGTACCGTTCTTCTCGCTGGTGGAGGGATTCTTGCCGCTGTCTGCGAGTTCACCGTAGCTGTACCTGGCCCATGAACTCTCGCCGTCCCTGAACGACTCCACATAAAACTCGGATGAAAGCGCGTTAACCGCCTTGGTTCCCACGCCGTTCAGTCCTACTGACTTCTTGAATACGGAGTCGTCGAATTTTCCTCCGGTGTTCAGTTCACTGGTGGCTTTCACCACGGAGTCAAGGGGGATACCGCGGCCGAAGTCGCGTACTGTGACTTCATTGTCCTCGATGGTGATCTGGACCTGCTTTCCGTAGCCCATCGCGAACTCGTCTATCGAGTTGTCCACGATCTCTTTGAGCAGGACATAGATACCGTCACCGGGATTGCTTCCGTCACCCAGTCTTCCGATGTACATTCCCGGGCGGAGGCGGATGTGCTCGACACCTACCAGGGTCCGGATCTTGTCGTCAGAATATTCGTTGTTTGCCATATGCTATCTAAGGAGCGGAATGATTTCCGCAGTTTTGTCCATAATTACGCAAATTTAATAAAATTTGTCGTCAAAAGCACAATAATAAATGCCCCAGAGCTCATTTATACAAGGTTTGGCATGGTAAAGATTCCCCGGTTCAGGTATCGGGAGAAAGTGCTATATTTGCTGCTTCAAAAATCGACCGAGTGAAGAAACTTTCGTTTTGCATAGCGGCTTTAGCGATTGCAGTACCTCTTCTGAATGCGCAGAATGCTGACACTACCATAGATGAAGCGGTGGTGAGCGGTACCCGCGTCCCGCTTACTGTCAGCCGTTCGGCACGTATGGTCACCCTTATTGACACCCTTTTCATCAGGACTGCCCCGGCCCAGACGGTCAATGACCTTCTCAAGTACGCTGTAGGAGTGGATGTGCGCCAGAGGGGAGGCATGGGTGTTCAGACGGATATCGGGATCAGGGGAGGCTCCGCTGACCAGATAGCGGTCCTTCTTAACGGAGTGAACATCTCCGACCCGCAGACAGGACACCTCGTTATGGACCTTCCGGTAGACCTCGGAGAAGTGGACCGCATCGAAATACTTGAAGGTCCTGCAGGAAGGGTCTACGGGACTTCGTCACTTCTGGGAGCTGTGAATATAGTCACCAAGGCTTCGTCCGTCCCGGGAGTCGACCTTCGTCTTGAAGGAGGGTCTTACGGCCTTGCCAGCGGTGGAGTGAAAGCTTCTCTCCCTTCGGGAAAGTTCCGCAATCAGATATCCGCGTCATATACCCGCTCTGACGGCTATAGCCGGAATCTTTCCGGAAGGCTCAATTCGGACTTCAAGTCGGTGAAGGCGTTTTATCAAGGGGCTCTTCCCGCAAAGAAAGCCGATCTGAAGTGGCATCTGGGGATAAGCGCAAAAGATTACGGGGCAAACACTTTCTACAGCGCCCGTTTCGACGACCAGTTCGAGCATGGCGTGAAACTGTTCTCCGCATTTGAGGCGGAAGGGAAGGGCTTCCTTCATCTTAAACCTCAGGTTTATTGGAACCGTTCCTTTGACAGGTTCGAACTGTTCAGAGGGGATGAGAGCGTCGTCCCGTTCAACTATCACCGGACAGATGTGCTTGGCGCCAATGTGAGCGGATGGTTCGACTCCCGTTTGGGTAAGACCGCTTTCGGTGCTGAGTTCCGTCATGAGGGGATAGTGAGCACGGCTCTTGGCGAGCCTCTTTCCGATCCCAAGGACATAAAAGGCAGTGGAAGGGAATACACCCTGGGCCTGGACAGGTCTAGCGGCAGCCTTTTCCTTGAGCATAACGTAATACTTAAGAGGTTTACGGCTTCAGCCGGTCTTGCTGCCGTGCACAACTCCGCCTCGAGGGTTCCTTTGAGGCTTTATCCCGGTGCGGATATGAGTTTCCGGTTCGGAGCGGCGTGGAAGGTCTACGCATCGTTCAACACTTCCTACAGGATGCCTTCCTTCACGGAACTCTACTATTCAGTAGGGGGACATGCCGCCGACAAGAACCTCTCTCCTGAAAGGATGACCGCTTTCGAGGCCGGTTTGAAATACTCCGTCCCGGGAGTGAACGCTTCACTCAGCGTGTACCGGCATCTGGGTTCAGACATGATAGACTGGATAAAGGACCTCCGGGAAGGAGACGATGCTCCTTGGGTATCAGTGAACCATACGAAGATAAACTCCTTCGGACAGGAAGTGAATGTGTCCATCTCTCCGGGGATCATCCTTTCCAGAGAGGATTTCTTCCTGAGGAATGTGTCAGCGGGCTATGCCCATATCAGCCAGGACAAGGATATCGAGGAGTATCTGCAGTCAGCCTATGCCCTTGAGTATCTGAAGCACAAGTTCGTGGCCCAGGCTGATGTCCTTATCACCAAAGGCCTTTCTCTGGTTTTGTCATACCGCTGGCAGGACAGGGTCGGGAATTATGAGAAGTTCGAGGGAGGGAAATCCACGGGAAAGCTGGTGCCTTATTCCCCTTATTCCCTTCTGGACCTCCGGATCAACTGGGAACTGCCTTCCGTGAAACTGTATCTTGAAGGAAACAACCTTCTTGACAAGGTCTACTTCGACCATGGGAACATTCCTCAGCCCGGGTTCTGGTTCAAGGCCGGAATGGTGCTGAGCATAAGATGACAATCCGTCTCCATTGGCATCTTTTCCCGTTTTGCACGAATATTGCAGCATAGGGGAACATGCCCATAGGGCGAATGAAAAGAAAACTGACAAGAAAAATGAATATGAAAAGATTTTTGAGCATGCTGGCGGTAGCCGCCGCGATTCTCGTTCTTCCCGGATGCAAAGGCGAAAAGGGTCCTTCAGTACCTCCGCCTTCGTTTGAAGCTTCTTTCGACATGAACGCAACCCAGGACATCAAGGACGGTGTGAACGGACAGGTGAAGATAACCGCTCTGGGAAAGGTGCACGAACTCACCGTTACGCTGACTTATCCCGATGATACTTACCAGAAACTTGTTGCTTCCCTTATCGGTATAGCATCCAACCAGCCGGTGAAAGGCCAGAAGACAGCTGTCTTCGACCTGGTGAATGACTCCAAAGCAGCCTCCTCCATGGGTGCGTCCAGAGCTCAGGGGATGACATCCTGCTCCTTGGACCTCATGAAGGTTGTAAGCTCCCTTACTTCTACAGGTGCTTCCAACAATGACCAGTTCAAGTTCGCAATCAAGGTCGTCGATGTCGAAGGACAGACTTCCACCAAGACCATCACTTACAAATGGACAGCCGAGCCCACTTTCACTTGGGTTGAGATGAAAGCATCCGGTGTAGAGTACAAGGATGCAAGCAAAGCCGCAGCGAACTTCAAAATCCTTGCTCCCGCAGGACTCACCAAGCTGACAGTGAAAGTGACTACCAATGTGGTCGCTTTCAACGAGTTGCTCAATACCAACATAAAGATTGCCGGCAACAAGAGTTCTTCAGCTCCTGTTCTTGACCTCATCGAGGATTCATATGCAGTAAGCTACGTGGGGACTTCAGCTGAGAATATCAGGGAAAAGAAGACCGAGGTGAAGCTTGAGCTGACCAAACTCCTTAAGGACTTCGTCCAGAGAGGGGCTTCCACAGGTTCCGTGATCACGATGGATTTCACCATTGGTGACGCTTTCGGAAGGACCGTCAACACGGAGACTGTCACATACAAGTATACCGGCGATCCGGTTGAATAGTCCAATCCACGGTAAAGACTTATGACCGCTCCTTCGGGGGCGGTTTTCTTTTTGTGGCATGTCGTGGGAAAGACAGGATTACTCGGGTGCGGCCCAAACGAAAAGTCCCTCAGATGCGGCTATGCTGCTGACAAGGGAAAGAAGTTCCCCCTTAAGGTTGTAGGCCGTCATGTAATGGTCCTCGCCGTTGAAGGTGATGAGGGTCTTCTTCCCGTTCAGAAGGAAATACACCCATCCGCACTTGCCGTCTTTCGGGGTGAACCTTTCCAGCAGATCCTCCGGAGAGGGGTTCTCTGTCCAGAAATCCCCTTCATCGCTCATCAGAAGAGTCTCGTAGCAATTGAGTTTGAGAAGAAGGGACGCGAACTTCGAGCATATCCCGCTGAAAACGGGAGCTGAAAGAAAGTGCCTTTCAATTTCGAAATACTGCCCCTTGGAAAGTGCGGGAACCCTATGAGGCAGGATGTCGATAAGGTGATACGGCTTTGTGAGGAGGAGTTCGACAGTTTCCTCATCATGTTCCCTTAAAGTCTCTTCCATGTCGCTTTTGTTCTTTTATTATGGCTTTTTCCAGAAGAAAAGCACCCCGTCATCCTGAAAAACGAGGTGGCACTTGGAACCTGTAAAACAGATCCCCAGGATGTCGGGGTGCGGATGCTTCTTTATTCTATCGCTCCGGTGAGGAACAGGTTCACAATGGGACGGAGAGGGGAATTCGTGGTGAGGGTCACTATGACGAGAGCCTCTCCTTTGGGCATCCCCTTGGTGTCAAGATGTACGGTCACTGTCCCTTTCTGTCCGGGTTTCACATCTTTGACGGGATCCGCGGTGGTGGCGTCCCAGTCGGCGTCAACCTTGTAGACATGAAGGTCGCTCTTGCCCCTGTTCGTGAAGTTGAATACCGCATCAATTTTCGTCCCCGCTTTGACCACATTGAAAGTGTAGTTGCTGGAATCGAACACGGGCTGAGCGCCTTTGTTCCTCTCTTCCTGGGTCATGTCCGAGAAATCCTCCTTTGTGAATGCCCAGAACGATATCGGAGTGCTTCCCTGTACCTTGCCTCCTATCATAGGGGTGGCATAATACCAATTCTTCCCCCATTTTTGCCTGGAGGAAGAAATCGTGTAAGTGAGTGTCGCGGTTGAACCGGCCGGTATCGGATTCGGGGAGACTGACACTTTCAATCCGTCCGTCACGTCCTTGAATGTCACATTGGCGGGTGAGGAGGAAAAGTTTGCGATGAATATCTTGTCGCTCCTCTGGCTGCCCTGGTCCATGTTGCCGAGTTTGAT
>DBWN01000223.1:9875-11258 GCA_002308935.1 Bacteroidales bacterium UBA1237
TAAACCGTCAGGGTCTTGTCGAAAGGATAGGGACCCTGGTCATTCGAGAAGGTCGCGTTAATCTTTCCCTTGGCTCCGGCCTTCAAAGGTTCCCTTGTCCACGTGACGTTGGTGCATCCGCAGGAAGATACCACGTTCACGATCGCGACAGGGGAAGAGGACACGTTCTCGACAGTGAATACGCAGGACTGTGCACCGTCACTTTCGAGGATGTCCCCGAAATCATGGACGATCTTGTCGAATTTGACTTTGCCGTCCACTACTGAACTCGTACCGTCCGTCGTCACCTGGGCTGATGTCCTAGCGGGAGACGCGAAGAGCAGTGCTGCGATTACCGTAAATATGATGTATATCCTTTTCATCTTCGTATCAGCTTATGTTTTGAAGGAATATTTCCCTCTATGGCCCGGTAGTTGCAAATATCAATCCAAACCTTGATTTTCTGAAAAGGATTAGATATTTTTGCATATCTTTTCCGGGGAGGAAAAGACAAGAAAGACAACAATAACACTTAAAAGGATAATTAAAATGGCTTACAAGATTTCTGAGACCGACTGCGTTGCATGCGGCACCTGCCAGGGCGAATGCCCTACCGGAGCGATTAAAGAGGGTGATGTTTACACCATCGATCCCAATGTCTGCATAGACTGCGGAACTTGCGCGGGCGTATGCCCTATGGGCGCTATCGCACCCGGCGAGTAATCGTCTGAAGGAAATATTTCCCCTGACACGTTCAGGGGACGGAGAGGCCCTGCGGATTTCCCGCGGGGCTTTTCGGTCATCAGCCTGTGCCGAGGGAAAAAAGAAGATCCGGATCTTCCTTTCGGAAAGCCCGGACCATATTGTTTTCTGGGTGAAAGCCTAGATGCTTGCTTCGGCCTGGACCCTGATGTCGTCGGATGCGCTTCCAAGGAGGAAGTCAGCGTTGCAATGGTCGGTATCCCATGCGTTCTTGTCGACATTGAAGTACTGGAGGTCCTTCTTGAGGATTACCAGAGTGACGGGAACTGTGCCGTGAGCGGGAACAGAAACCCTCTTGAAGGCCTTGAGCTCCTTGTAAGGCCATTCAACCTTTGAGTCCTTGCGGTGGATGTAGAGCTGAGCGACTTCGTCAGCGTCCATATCGCCTTCGTTGGTGAGGTTGAAGGTGACTTCGAAGCTGTTCTTCTTGTCCTTGATGGACATGTCAGAGTACTTGAAGGTGACGTAAGAGAGTCCGTGTCCGAAAGCGTAAAGAGGCTTCACGTTCTTGGTGTCGAACCAGCGGTATCCAACGAGGCTGCCCTCAGTGTATTCTGAAACGGGCTTGGGCATGCTGTCGATTAGCTTCTGCCTTTCTTCGCGGCTGAGCTGGGTCGCGTCCTGACGGTAAAGAAGTGTGAA
>DBWN01000026.1 GCA_002308935.1 Bacteroidales bacterium UBA1237
TACACTGTCGCGAATCCCATAGGCGAACCGGACTGGTCGATGACAGAGCCGGTGATGTTCAGTTGAGGCTGTTTTGCTGCGAAAAGGGATACACTTAAAAGAAGGCATCCCAGAATTGATGCTAATGTCCTTTTCATTGATGATTCGGGTTTCAAACTTGTTCTTTAGTTATAGTCAGTTTTTTATCGTTACTCCTCCAAGGATGTTGCTGCTTGTCACATGCAGGCATTTTGACGAGGGATCAGCATTCCGTTCCGTCTGGTTGCCGACTCCTCCGATGAAAGAACGGCTCTTTGCGGTGACGTTCACTCCAGAAGGGACGAACAGTTCCACTCCGCCGCAGACGGTCCGGATGTCGATCTCCTCGTCCTCAGTTATCTCCGCACCCCGCAGGTCGAGCCGCAATCCGCCGAAGCGGACGTCGATCTGCGCTCCCTTGAATGGCTCCCCACGGTAAATGTACTCGTCACCTCCGCAGCTGACGGAGAACATCGCCCTCTTGCCTTGATTCTCCGGTACCGGACGGCTGAGCCAGCGGTCCTTGTCTCCCCATAGACCTTCAAAAGCGATGTCCAGCCCGACGAGCAGCACTACTACAGGGCCGATGTATTCGGTGAAGGGCTGGCTCCAGAGCCATTCCCAATGGATGAGGTTCCACATGTCCGCCAGTTTCAGCAGAGCGGCTACAGCAAGGATGCTTCCGATTATCGTTTTCAGTTTCATTGCGAAAAAATTTTCTCGGGGCAAATGTAGACATCACATGTGCAAACGTACAAATAATTGGGATAATCGGAAGAGTATTGTGATGAACTGCATGCGGGAGAACGGGCAAATGAGCTATCTTTGCAACGGAATGAACGAAAGACAAAAGGAAACTCTCAAGACACGCGTCACCAGCGTCGGTTTCGCCATCCTCGCTTTCGCGGTTTTCAAACCGTTCGGATTGGGAGGACTGGGATGGACGGCATATCCTCATCTTATGGTCATCCTTCTTCTGGGCATAGGTGTATGCTATCTTACGGAAGCTGTGTTGAAGCATATAGTCCGTATGCCGGCCACGTTGGACAAGGGAGTGGATTACATAATAAAGAGGAATCTCCGTTTCCAGATGATTAACACTCCTCTTGAAGCTCTGATGGTCTGCACGTATCTTCATTTCGTGATGAGGGGAAGGGGACTGGAGAGCCCGTTGTCATGGGGCGGTTTCTTTGGTGCACTGCTCATTCTCGCGTTCTGCTCATTCGCTGTGGGACTGTATTGGAGGTTCAAGTTCAGGAGCCGTTATCTGGCCGCGGAACTTGAGGAACTTAAACAGCTGAACAAAGGGCTGACGGAATCCCGTCCAGCACAAGAGGACAGCCTCCCTGAGAAAATCACGCTGACGGGGACTACAAGCGACAACGTGACCTTGAGAATACAGGACATTCTTTATGTCGAATCTCTGGGAAACTATGTCAAGGTCTGCCATCTCAGACAGGACAAGGTGTGCGGTGATATGCTGAGGACAACGTTGAATCAGGTGGAGAAAGATCTCGGACAGTGGAACTCGATCATCCGTTGCCACAGAGCCTTCATCGTGAATCTCTCGCAGGTTGAAAGAATCAGTTCCTCTTCCGGAGGATTGCAGTTGCTGGTGCGTCACTGCGGTGAATCCATTCCTGTATCGCGCAGCCACACTTCCGATGTGAAGGCAAGGATCCGTGAAATGGAAAAAGGAGGAGCCTGACAAGCCCCTCCACACAAATGCTCCTTTATGGGATATCAGCGGATCCTTATCCTGTAGAATGACCTGTTGGTGGTGACGAAAAGGTACTCTCCATCCTTCCCTCCGACTTCCATTGAAATGGGCCTTTCCTCAAGGTCAATGACTCCGCTCTGTTTGAGGACGGAATCGTAGACCCGGATCTGTCCTTCAGCGAGGTAGAAGTTCCCGTTCTTGTCATACGCGGTGGCGTATTCCCCGTGCTTAAGGTACTCTCCTGTGGCGGAAAGACTGCCGTCAGGGTTGACCTTGAAGGCGTATGTGCGTTTGGGATTCTCCCAACTGATCATGAGGGGCTCTTTCTGGCCAGGAGTCACGGCTGTAAGGTCAATAGACCGGCACAGGTCGAAAAGATAAGGTATGATCGTGACGCCGTCAGGTGCGAGGAAACTCCTCTGAGGCATGTTCCCGTCATACACCTTCATGAAATCTCCTGCTCTGAGGGCATGTGAAGGATAGATGACCCTTTCAGGACGCACACTTGAAGTGGAAACTATTTCCATAGGGATCATGGTGTCGGAATCACTGCGGGTGTCAATGGCGTACGCCACCACTCCCCACATGCCGTTGCCCCATCCGCTGTAGTCGGAGTTCCCGTCGGGGAAGGTGGATATCATCTCGATCTTTTCACCTGTGTATCCTGGTTGCCCTTCGTAACGTGTTATCACGATGAGGTTGTCCTTTGTGTCAACCGCCAGGGAAAGCGGCCTGTAAGGATAGTCGGCAAGAAGGGAGAGGGCTTGCGTTCCGGCGTCCCACTTGTATATCTTTCTCATCGACCCTTCGCAGAAATACACGTTCCCCTTGCTGTCCGTAGCAGCTCCCGTCGCGAACTGGTAATTGTCTCCGATCTCTACGGCCTCAGCAACTGCTCCGGAAGGACGGCGTGATGCTTCTTTGCCGCTCACTCTTCCGAGAGCGAATTCCAGAGGGAATATGGATATGTTCTTGTTGGGGTCGTATGCTGTGGCGGCCGTTTCACAGAGTATCTGGGTCCATGCCTTGACGTTCCTCCATTCGATGCCGCTGCATCCAGACATGAGAGTACCGTAATCTCTTGGGGTCATGACTCTGATAACCCTGTAGAACCAGGTGTTGGCGAACATTATGTCATGGCAGTCGTCCATCGTCATTGAGACGCAGTCCCTTCCTTCACGGCTTTCCTCTTCATACTGAAGGGCATAGACCTTGAAGTTGCTCACCTTCCTCCAACGTGATTCGAAGCGTACGTGGTGTTCCACTGAAACCGCTATCATCTTTGAGGGTGTGGAAGTGTCACTTACGTAGAACCCTGCCGAAGCGTACGTGTTGGCGGACCAAATGTCCTTGAATGTCCCGCCGCCTCCGTCGGTTATCCAAAGACTCCAGTACTGGTTGTCCCATGCCTGGTCCAGACCCTGGACGGCTATGGGATTGGCAGGGGAGCTGACTCTCCCGAATCCTCCCATCATGCTCCAGTTGAATCCTGCGGGAGCGCCACCTTCAGGGCGGGGGACAGGCCTTGCCATTGTACCGTGTCCGCCGACGAACTTGACGTCGTTGAGGAGAGACTTCGATGAGGCGGTCCATTTCACTCCGACAGCCCTCTTGTTGTAGCCTCCGGTGCATATTCCTATACCGGTGAGCATGTCGTCTCCTCCCTTTGAGGATTCCAGCATCGGGACAGGTCCCCCGAAACCACTGAAGGCGGGAGTGCTCTCCTGGAG
>DBWN01000239.1:0-1418 GCA_002308935.1 Bacteroidales bacterium UBA1237
GGCATAGCCCAAAGGATGTATGACCGTTTCGGAAGAGTATTCAAGAAAAGGAGTGAAGTGGACATAGTCAGCAGCCCGATACAAAGGTGCATCATCAGCATGTCGAATTTCACCTTCACCCTGAAGGACAACGCTCCCAAACTCCAATACACCTTCGCGACCGGTGACAGGTACATGGATTACATCTGCAAGGAGATAGACAATGAGCAGATGTTCGCTTCCACTTCAGAGTTCGAAAGGCAGACAAGAGAAGCCACCTGCAAGTACGACAAGCTCTTCTCAAGCATATTCACCTCCCCTTCCGAGGCTGAGAAACTTCTCCCCGACCCTCAGCTTTTCGTCCGTTCACTGTACCTTACCGGCTGCATCTGCGCCTGCCTGGACTGGCTGAATGTGGACATCTTCAAGTATTTCGATGCTGAAGAACTCGCCCAGCAGGCGGCTATCCGAAGCGACAAGTTCTATGGGGAATATGGTGGATCACTGGAGTGGGGCGATGTGACGGACGCTGTCGCCCATGATCTTCTGAAAGACTTCATCGCAAAGGCTGACGCGGCTCTCCAAAGCGGAAGTGACAGGGCGGCGGACCTCAGGTTCGGACACGACTCCGGCATCCTTCCTCTCATGGCGCTTCTGAAGATCGACGGGATGGACGTGAGATACCCCATGGCCGAAGCTCACGACTACTGGTCCTGCCATGACCACATACCCATGGCGAGCAATTTCCAGATGGTGTTCTACCGTAACCGTAAAGGAGAGACCCTCGTCAAGATGCTCTATAACGAGAAGGAGACAACCATAAAGGCTGTCTCCGCATATCAGGGTCCCTATTACCGTTGGGAGGATTTGAGGGACTATCTCGTCAGGATCTGTGCAGACTAAAAGAAGGTCACTGTCTTCTGCTCAATGTCGGACATAAGAGAGTTCGCCAGACGGCTTACGCCGAAGCGGAAGAGATCCTTGTTCAGCCAATCCTTTCCGAGGATGGAAGAAACGATCGAATAGTAGCAGACTGCATCCTTGGCGGTGGAGATTCCTCCTGCGGCCTTGAATCCGACCTTCTTTCCGGTCTTCTTGTAGAACTTGTCGATGCACTCGCACATCACGTATGCGGCCATCGGGGTGGCGTTCACGTCAACCTTGCCGGTTGATGTCTTGATGAAGTCCGCACCTTCCTCCATAGCGAGGAAAGAAGCGTTGGCTATCTTCTCAGGGGTGACCAGAAGTCCTGTCTCGAGAATGACCTTGAGCGTGACTTTCCTTCCCTGCTTTGCGGCAGCCTTGTCAATGGCCTCACGCATGGTGCGGATCTCTAGACCTGCTGTGCGGTAATCCTCAACGAGGAAAGAATTCAGAGCAAGGACGATGTCGATCTCATCAGCTCCGTTCTCGACTGCCATCTCGCATTCTTTGACCTT
>DBWN01000239.1:1483-3520 GCA_002308935.1 Bacteroidales bacterium UBA1237
GTCTTCGCGAAATTCGGATACACGCAGATTGATGCGGGAAGAGGATACTCAGGATAATCGTTCCTGTATGTGTTCACCTTCTCGACAAGTCTGGTGACTGATTTCTCAGTATCGGAAGTGCTCAGGGTGGTGAGGTCCATCAGCGAGAAGCAGGTCTTCAACACCTCAGGTGAGAAGACGTTGTCGATATTCTTCGCAATGATATCAAGGCTTCTTCCTATAGCCTCTTTATCAGGCGTGTAGCCGTACTTTGTATAAATGTCTGCCATAGCTTTGTGTATTTGTTCAATTTGCGGTTATCCTTTGATCTGTATGTTGAACCCTTCGTTGAGAAGAGGCTGGAGGAGCGACTCCATTTCACTCACCGTGAACTTCGTAAGCCCTTTCATAGGAGTCTCCCTGTCAATGGTGTAAACCATTATCTCCCGAGGACGGAGCCTTCTTACTATCTTCATCCATCCTTCCAGGACTTCCGGAGAGGACGAATCGAAATCCGGACTTCTGAGGAACATCGTCTGCAGGACGAAATTCCCTTCAAACTTCTCCAGGTCCTCCACAATCTTCTCCACGTCGTACTCGCACAGAGGCTGGTTTATCTTCGCGGCAAGAGCAGCAGTGGGAGCGTCAATCTTGAGGATCGGGTTGTCTACCTTCTTCAGAGCTTCGAACACCGACTTTCTTCCCGCCTTGGTGGCATTGGAAAGGACAGATACTTTCGCATCGGGATAATACTCGTCCCTCAGTGCTACGGTTATGTCTATTATCTTTCCGAAATCAGGATTCAAGGTAGGTTCACCGTCTCCTGAGAAAGTAATGGAGTCTATGGGTGTCCCCTCTTTTTTGCAGGAGACAAGTTTCTCCCTCAATGCCTTCTCAAGTTCTTCCGCTGTCGGAAGAGTTCTGTCACCCGTGCCGTCCTTATTCCAGCCGCACTCGCAATATATGCAGTCAAAATTACATAATTTTCCTTTTGTCGGCAACAGATTTATGCCGAGAGAGGACCCGAGCCTGCGGCTTCTGATCGGTCCGAAAACGAGTTCTTCCCTCATCATAGGCTTACAGCAGTCTTGTGGAAGTACTGGCGCTTGAGAGCCTTCCTTCCTTGGTCATGTGATCAATGAAAACTATTCCGGGACGTTTCCCTGGAGTCAACGAGCCGAAGATGTCCTCTTTGGAAAGGAACTTCGCCCCGTTGAGGCTGGACCACTGGAGAATCTCTCCGAAGGGTACTTCAGGGAAGTTCTCCTGAAGGCAGAACATCTCCTTCACCATGTCGAGGTCATCATTGCTCGAAAGGGAATCCGTACCTATTGTAAGGCGCAACCCGTTCTTTCTCATAAGAGGAACAGGAGGGAGAGCGTCATGTATGTATATGTTGGACAAGGGGCAAAGAGCGATGTACGCGTTTTTCATGAGCGCATTCACCGCGTCGATTCCTTCCTGGTCCATGCACACTTCGTGCACAAGGAGAATATGCTCGTCAAACGGAGCGGGATGGACCTTCTGCAGCCTGTCAATGAAATACAGCAGAGAAGATTTCCCGGTGACGGGAGGAGTGCTCATTCCGGCAGCCTTGCGGTTGTCCCACATGGCTCCGCTGCCTGTTTTAAGCATCTCTTCCTCCTGAGGGGTCTCTTCGCTGTGGAAAGACAGGAAACCCGATTTGAGGCCTTCAGCGCTGGACGCAGTCACAAGTTCAGGGCTCATGGTGTAGCATGCATGAGGAGTCGGAGCGGCGTCGATCCCTGCCTTGTCAGCCTTGTCTTTCAATTCGAGGACACCCTTTATCACAGCGTCACAATCCTCAGGTTCGGTACCGAACACTTCAAGGAAAGTCCTTGTGTACATCGGAGAAGCGGCTTTGATCGCGAAGCTGTCGTCACAGTTGCTGATATCGCCCATTGCGGACACTCCCCTCTTGTATAGGACATCCATCCAGTGCCTTATGTCAGCGATCTTTTCTTCGAGAGGTTTGGTGTCCCTCAAAGCGTTTATCTGGTCAATGAAACCCGCCATTCCGGTCCCCTTGCGGAAAAG
>DBWN01000239.1:3648-8091 GCA_002308935.1 Bacteroidales bacterium UBA1237
AGAGTGTAGAGATATTTCGCTGCGAATCTTTTCATCACTTTTTCAATTTGTCGTCAGCGGCTTTCACGATCTTCAGCTTGTTGCGGACTTCTTCTTTCTTCATCGGTCCGAGCGTCTTTCCGACGATTTCCAGAAGACCGGTGGTGTCCTTGATGGCGGCCAAACCCTTCAAAGAATCAGCGCCTGCCAGAAGTGAGTCAACTCCGGCCGAAAGGGAATCCGGCACAGGAGGTTCCTTTATCACCAGACGAGGTCCCTCGAACATGGTGTCATGGATTATCTCCTGAAGTCTGTAGACATGCATGGAATCCATGACAAGCGAGATCGTGTCACGGGCGTACATCTTCTCGAAGAACTTGGAATACAATTCCGGCTTGGGAATATCCATAGCCAGAAGCGCCCTCATCGTGCTGTCCGCCTTTTCCTTGGCACGGATTCTCCTGTTGAGGGAATCCAGTTTCACCCTGAGAAGTTCCGTGGTCTCATCGAACATCTTCGAAAACTCTTCCGGCTGGTCAAGATATTGGTGCACCGTATACCGGTAATCATCCACATTATACTTGTACTTCTCCAGAATAGGACCGTAGACTACAGACGTGTCGGCCATCCTACGGAAACTGTTCTCGATCTTCAGCCACTGGTCAGCAAGAAGCATCTCCATATGGATTTTGACGAGCTTGTCCCTGGGTATGAGCTTAGGCTTATGGCTGCAGGAAGCCATAAGCAAGGCAAGGGCAAGAACCGCGCAAATATATGAGTGAAGACGCTTCAATGTATCTTAGTCCTTCCGGTTATCTCAGGGTTGCTCCGAATTCGTTCTGGAAGGTGGAGATGAGCTTGCCGACTATCTTCTCGACCTCAGAGTCGGTAAGGGTCTTCTCGGTGTCCTGAAGTACGAAGTTCAGTGCGTACTGTTTCTTGCCTGCAGGGATCTTGTCTCCACGATAGACATCGAACAGAGTGACCTGACGGAGGAGTTTCTTGGCTGCTTTGAAGGCGCTCCTGCGGAGATCGCTGTACTTCACGCATTCGTCAAGCAGAAGGGCGAGGTCACGCCTTACCTCAGGGAACTTGGGAAGTTCAGTGAATTTGACCTTGACCCTCTTAATGAGTTCGAAGAGGCTGTTCCAATTAATCTCAGCGGCGAAAACGGGTTGTTTGATATCGAACTTCTTGGCGAGAGCGGGATTGATGGTTCCCATGACAGCAAGCTGCTTGTGTCCGCCGGGAAGGTAATAAACCATACCTTCAGAGAAAATGTCCTCAGGAGCGGATTCCGTCTCAAGAGTGTAGATGTCGGAAGCATAGCGCTTGAGAAGGAGTTCAAGATATCCTTTCAGCTGGAAATAGCTTCCCTTCTGAGCATCACTCCTCCAGGACTTGTCTGAAGGACCGGTCATCATCAGGCAGAAGCAAGGATGCTCCTCATATGATGCCAGAGTGGTACCGTCACCCTCAGGGAGACGGCGGTATACGGAACCGTACTCGAAGCTCTTTATAGTACCGATCTGACGGTTCAGATTGTATGCGACAACTTCAAGTCCGCCGAGAATGAGGGTCTGCCTCATGACGTTGAGGTCAGAGCTGAGCGGATTGACGATCCTCACGCAAGCCTCTTCAGGGAAGGTAGCGAGAGTCTTGTAGTAATCGCTCTTTGTCAGGGAGTTGTTCATCGTCTCAACGAAGCCGTTGGCGGCCAAGAAGTTGGAGATGTAATTCCTGACGGCCTCGGGGTCGGGTGAAGGAGTCGGGGAAACCGACATGCGCATGCTTGTAGGAAGCTCGATATTATTGTATCCGTAAACGCGGAGGACTTCCTCGACCACATCGCACTCACGAGTGACATCGATCATATATGAAGGAGCAGCGACGAGGGAACCGTTCTCACTCTTGGAGATGAACTCGTAGTTCATGAAGGTGAGGATCTTTTCAATCGTATCATTGCCGATATTCTTTCCGATGAGCCTCTGCATTCTGCCGTAGTCAAGTTCGATGACAGCCTTCTTGGGCTCTTCAGGGCAGACTCTCCTCATCTTGCCTTCGATATGTCCTCCTGCGATTTCAAGGATGAGAAGTGCGGCCCTCTTGGCTGCATACTCGGTGATCATAGGATCAGCTCCCCTCTCGTAACGGAAAGAAGCGTCGGTCTGCAGAGTATGAGTCTTGGAGGTCTTGCGGATGCTGCCCGGGTCAAAGTATGCGCTCTCGAGGAACACGTCGACTGTAGAGTCCGTCACTCCTGAATCTTCTCCACCGAAAACGCCGGCGATGCACATGGGCTTCACCTTGTTGGCGATGACCATATCGTAAGACTTGAGGGAACGCTCGACTCCGTCAAGAGTCTTTATCTTCTCGCCTTCAGCAGCCCTTCTGACGATAACCTCGCCGCCCTCAATCTTGGATGCGTCGAAAGTATGGAGAGGCTGTCCGAGTTCGAAAAGCACGAAGTTGGAGATGTCAACTATGTTGTTGATGGGATGGAGACCTATGGAAAGGAGCTTCTTCTGGAGCCATTCCGGAGAAGGTCCGACCTTGACTCCACGGATGGTGGTTCCGGTATACTTGGGAGCTCCGTCAGGATCAGGCACGCTCACGGGGATAGACTCGCCTTCTCCCTCCTTGAACGCACTCACGTCAGGATAAGAGAACTTGCAGGGGATGTCATTGAGCTTAAGATAAGCATACAGGTCCCTTGCCACTCCGATATGTGAGGCGGCATCGACACGGTTTGCCGTGATCTCATATTCAATGACAGCCTCGGTCTTCAGGTGGAGATACTCCTTGGCGGGTGTACCTACGACTGCGTCATCAGGAAGGACCATGATGCCGTCATGGCTGGTTCCGATTCCGAGCTCGTCCTCAGCGCAGATCATTCCGAGTGACTCCACGCCTCTGATCTTCGACTTCTTTATCTTGAAATCCCCGGGAAGCACAGTTCCGATACGGGCGAAAAGAACCTTCTGGCCGGCAACCACGTTGGGAGCTCCGCAAACAACCTGGACGGGTTCAGGTGAACCGTCATCAACTTTGGTGATATGCAGATGGTCGGAATCCGGATGGGGTTCACACTCCAGCACATGCGCAACGACGACACCTGCGAGTCCACCGGGAATTTCTTCCTGCTCTTCCACTGAATCGACTTCAATTCCGATTGAAGTCATAGCCTCTGCAATCTGCGTAGGGGTAAGGTCACACTCAAGATAATCCTTGAGCCAGTTGTAAGAAAGTTTCATTATATGTTCTGTTTATTATTCGTTGATGGTTTATTTCGACAGGTCCTCACGGCTGAAAAGGGATGACACGAATTCCTTCTTGGAGAAGACCTTCAGGTCATCAATACCCTCTCCTATACCTATGAACTTTATAGGGATGCGGAACTGGTCCACTATACCGATGACGACTCCTCCCTTGGCCGAACCGTCAAGTTTGGTGACGGCAAGGGATGTGACATCTGTCGCCCTTGAGAACTCCTTGGCCTGCTGGAAAGCATTCTGGCCAGTGGTACTGTCAAGCACCAGAAGCACATCATGAGGACCGTCGGGAACGACCTTGCGGATGACATTGCGGATCTTCGTAAGTTCGTTCATCAGGTCCACCCTGTTGTGGAGACGGCCTGCCGTATCAATGAGTACGACATCCGCACCTTTCGCGACAGCGGATTTGACGGTATCGAATGCGACGGAAGCCGGATCCGAGCCCATCTGCTGACGTACTATATCGACTCCTGCCCTTTCAGCCCAGATCTGAAGCTGGTCAACGGCTGCGGCCCTGAACGTATCAGCAGCACCGATGATGACCTTCTTGCCCTGGGACTTCAGAGAAGAAGCGAGCTTTCCGATAGTGGTGGTCTTGCCTACTCCATTCACTCCGACCACAAGCATTATATAGGGCTTCTTGGAGAAGTCGAAAGGTTCCACGGAATCGCTCTCGTCCTCATCGACTTTGAGCAGTTTGGCGATCTCGTCACGGATCATCTCCACGAGTTCGTCAAGATTCATGTACTTATCCTTCTCTACCCTGTCCTCAAGATTGTCGATTATCTTCAGGGTCGTGTCAACACCCATGTCGGAAGAGACAAGCGCCTCCTCCACGGCATCGAGCACATCTTCGCTGACGCGGGACTTGCCCACGACAGCACGGGATAATTTCTGGAAGAAGCTCTCGTTGGTCTTCTTCACACCTTTGCTGAACAGACCCATAGTGAGTAATGTTTTTAACTTACAAATGTACGAATTATTCAAGGATTTCGGAAGAAGGGAGAGGCCAAAGGCAATGTTTTCTTAGTTTTCGTGTTTTTTGGTCCAGAACAGAAAATAACGAATCAACACCCTCAAAAGCCGATTTCGTGTTTCCGATGGGTACAAACATGTGAAAAAACGAATATATTTGTAAATATCTAAGCAATTCAACCCTAATATTTCACATGAACACAAAAATCCTAGG
>DBWN01000239.1:8145-11903 GCA_002308935.1 Bacteroidales bacterium UBA1237
GATCTTAAGAAAGAGGTGGACATGAACGTCACGGTTGTTCCCGGCGCCGTTCTTCCCATCGGCTCACTTGAAACCGTCTCCATAGGCCCCCTCGTCCGCGGTCTTGTGAATGTCCAAAAGCAAGTTCTCAAGAAAAACGAATTCCTTGATTTTGACAGAGGAGGCAATCTGTGCGTAAGGATAGATTCCACAAAATATGACGTGGAATATCTTATCGATTCTGTTGCGATCCTTCCGTCTTTCAGCGAGAACAATGTGGAGATTCCTGCCACTTTCTCCCCCGGTTGGAAGAGCACTGAGGTTTCAGCGAAGATTCCCGTTCACTTCAGTATCGATACCGAAGGCCTCAAAACCGAAGGCCTGGAGAACAGGATAGCCGCAGTGAAGGAAGTCATTTTTGAACCGATGGGGTGGGATCTGTCGCTGAATCTGTACCAATTCAAGAAATTCACCCTCAAGAAAGGATCAGAAATCATCTTCCCGGATTGGGCATTCATTTCAGATGTGCCAAGTCCGTTCTCGATAACATCAGACCACGTCGTCACCCTCTCCGAAGATACCTCTTTCTCTTCCGATGAAGGAATGAACGTTCCCATAACCTTCAACAGGCTTTTCGTAGAGGAAGGTATCGAGGTTCCTGAGGACAGCGAGGTGAACCTTGACGGGGACATTATCCTTAAAGGTGATTTCAGGTTCTCTTCAGCGGACGTCCACGAAGAATTGAGCGGGGATGTTGCCATCGACGCGAAAGCCACCCTCGTCACCCCTGAGGGAAAATTCGATTCAGCTGAGGTGATTCTGGGAGAGACTCCGGTAGTGCTCAGCCTTATGACTTTCCCTATCACCTTGAACCTGTTGACGAATTTCGCGGGTCTGGAGCCCTATGACCTCGAATGCGAATTCCAGGTGGAGAGCAGGTACCCCATCGGTGTCGAATACAGCAGCATCGTAAGGCTCTATAATGACGACCTGGACGCTATCGGAGAATTCCCTATCGGAAGCTTCTATGGCAAACCAAGCATCCATTTCCCTCCGAAAATGAACACGAGCCTGTATTTCTCGGGAAGCGGTCTCAACGCCCCGGAAGGTGCGATGTCATACAAGATCGACGGCCTTCTTGACGCTTTGAGGGAAAAGGAATCGGTGATGTCGGTGGCCTTCGGAAGCACCGAAGTGAGCCAAGACAAGGTATGGGTCAATGTGAAGCCCGGTGTCGATTACGGATTCAGCGTCATGAAACACGCCGTAATGCCTCTTCGCTTAGGAAAGGACGCATCCGCATCCATCAACAAGGACATCCATGGAATCAACGTCGACACGACCATGGTCCTGGACATGATAAGTCCATTGAGAATAAAAATGGATGCTGTGAACTCTATCCCTGTCGACTTGAATCTCCATGTCGAGATGATTGATGTGGACGGCAATGTCGTGAAAGAGTATTCTCCGGTGGTCAAGAGCGACATCAAGGCAGGAACACTTGATTCTCCTACCACTTCTGAAATAGAGATCGGCTTCAATACGAGCACCATCGTTCCTTTCGATGGAGTCAGAATAGAATTCAGCATCGGAGGAGGAGTGTTGACCAATACGCCTCTCAATGAGAAACAATCCATAGGACTCAAGAACATCTATTTGGAAGCCCCTGAAGGTGCCACGGTGGATCCGAAACTGATCCGGTACCTCAGACGGATCAACCAAATCAGGCAGGCAGTAATGGTTATAATCAATGGGGAGGACTAGAAGATGAGAAAGATTATATCCATTTGTGCCGTCGCACTCGTTTCCCTAGGACTTTACGCCCAGGACTTCCAATCAGGTTACTTCCTTGAAGGATTCCAACTGGCATACCGTCTGAATCCCGCATTCACGGACAGTACCGACTTCCGCTCCGGACTGTTGAGCGTTGCTAACGCCACTTGGAGAAGCAATATCGGTCTATCCGACATATTCTACCCTTATCAGGACAAGCTCGTGACCGCTTTGCATAAATCGGTACCTACCGAGACTGTCATGAACAAATTCCCTAAAAAAGGCGCCAATATAAACGCCAGCATTGAGATGGGGATTTTCGCTACCGGGTTCAAAAGAGGAGATGTTTACCACACGGTCGACGTAACTCTCAAATACAACGGAAAAGTCAGACTTCCTTATGACTACGTGAGTCTGCTGAAGGAAGGCTTGGCTGAGAGAGACTTCTTCGATCTCAGCGGGGTTGAAGCCGGTGTAAACAACTATCTTGAACTCTCATACGGACAAACGCGCCAATGGGGCCGTCTGAAATACGGTGTAAGGGTCAAACCTCTCATCGGACTGGGATTCGGACGGTTCTACGGTGAGGACCTTACTGTGGACGCTAATGGAAGAGGCTGGACCCAGGAAGTCCATGCTGACATCGAGATAGCCGGCGGGTTTGTCAAATATGGCTATGCTCCATACAAAGAAGGCGTCCGTAAAATTGATATCGGAAGCTTCAGATTGAAGCGCTACAGGATGAAGTTCGGCGGACTCGGTCTTGCCCTTGACCTGGGAGCACAGTATCCTGTTACGGACAATTTCATCGTTTCCGCTTCAATCCTGGACCTTGGAGGAATGAAATGGTTCGACAAGGTGTACGGAAGGTCTGATGCCATCTACAGTTACGATCCCGACAAAGACGAAGACCCCGATGAGACCCTGCAACCGGTCAAGGAAATCGCAGACGCCTTCGATTTCGCCGTACAAGAGAAGCACAAGAACTCTTTCGAGATGCTCCCCGTAAGCTTCAACTTGGGGGCACAATACAAGATGCCATTCAACAAGAACATCTCGGCTGCGCTCCTTTATACCCACAAGTCATACGACTGGTACGGCTACAACGAAGTCAGGCTTTTCGGATGCTGGACGCCACTCAAGTGGCTGAGCGTGGATCTGAGCGGTGCCAGACATAACTTCGGATGGTCCTTAGGAGGTGCCTTCGATGTCCATGCCCCCGGATTCAACATCTTCTGGGGAATCGACTCATACGCTTTCAAGGTAACCCCTCAGATGATTCCTATAAACCAATCCAATATCAGCATGACCCTCGGCGTGACCTTCCCCTTATACAGAAGAGTCAACCGCTAGTCTTTGTTTTTATCGAAATGCGACAGGCGTCCAGCGATGGATGCCTGTTCTTCGTTTCATGGCAGTGCTGGACAAACCATAATACAAGAGACCGCCCCAAAAGGGACGGTCCCAATGTATCATTGATTGAATTACAATCTTGTAGCTGAATTACTTCTTGTTGAAGAACTCCTTCTCCTTACCGGACTCGACGAGCTGCTCTGTGAAAACGTAAGCTCCAGTCTTGGGGGATTTGTCCATGCGGATGCACTTGACCATGCTCTTGGAGCCGGCCTTAGCTGCGAATGTTGCGACTGCTTTCTTTGCCATATGTCAATCTCCGTTTATTGATTACTTGATCTCACGATGAACAGTCACCTTGTGGAGGTAAGGGTTGTATTTCTTGCGCTCCAGACGCTCAGGAGTGTTCTTCTTGTTCTTGGTGGTGATGTAACGGGACATTCCAGGAACACCACTCTCTTTCTGCTCGGTGCACTCGAGAATGACCTGCACCCTATTGCCTTTAGCTTTCTTTGCCATAATCCTGAGTGTTATACAAGGTTAATATATCCTTTCTTCTGAGCTTCCTTGATGGTAGCCTCGAGGCCGTTCTTCTCGATGGTCCTCATACCTTTGCAGGAAACCCTGAGTGTTATGAATCTCTGCTCCTCCTC
>DBWN01000239.1:11942-13990 GCA_002308935.1 Bacteroidales bacterium UBA1237
ACGTTGTTGCCTTTCATTCTCTTCCTACCTGTTATTTGACAAACCTTTGCCATATTATTGTACTTTTTATTATTATTCGAAACTAAAAATTTTATGCGGGCTGCAAATATCGGTCAATTTTTTCGCAAATCAAAGAAAACTAAACTTTTTCAGCCTCTCTGAAGCCCTTCTGACTAAACGAACTTGAAGAATCTGTTCCACCTGATGTTGGAAGGGAACTTCTTGCCCGCTATTGTCGAAAGCCATATAAGTGCCGGTCTTCCGACGATGTGGTCTTCAGGGACGAACCCCCAGTAGCGGGAGTCCAGCGAATTGTGCCGGTTATCGCCCATCATGAAGTAGTAGTCCTGCCCGAAAGTGTAGCTGGTCGTCTGGACTCCGTCTATGAAAATGCTGCCGTCCGATTTCACATCGAGGGTGTGATGTTCATAAGCGGTTATTATCCTCCTGTAGAGCGGAAGGTTGTCTTCCGTGAGTTCCACTGTAGCGCCCTTCTGAGGGATCCACAGGGGTCCGAAATCATCCCTTGACCATCCGTAATTCTCCGTGAAGGGGAAAATCAGATGCCAGGATTCCTTGCGGACACAAGGAGTGACGGACTCCACGTTTGAGATTCCCTGCACTTGTTCCAGCATCGCTGCTGTCAAAGGCATCTCCGGATAACCGGGAAGATCGGAATCATACCAGAGTTCCGCGGTGTTCAGTCCCAGCTTTTCAAGCGTCTTGAGGTTTATCCTTGTCCCGTTGGTCTTGACTTCGTACGTGCTCTGAACACCGGGCCATACGGTCTGAGGCTCAGAATCTATGTAAACCTGTCCGCCTACGATTGAGAGAGTGTCGCCTGCGACGGCTACGCATCTCTTGACATAGTGGTCGGTCTTGTCGGCCGGACGGACCTTGATGGGTCCATAATTGGCCAGAGCATAATCCTTCCCAACAGTCCTGACTACCATGTAGTAGTCTTCAGCCGGATATCTCACGAAAACGGTGTCACCGTGAGGGAAGTTGAACACGACGTAGTCTCCTCTTTCGACATTCCTGAATCCTTTGAGCCTCCTGTAATCATTGTGGATAAGGGTCGAGTAAGACTCTTTTCCCATGAACACATTGTGGGTGAAAGGGATTGTGAGGGGTGTCTCCGGGATCTTGGGGCCGAAAGTAAGCTTGCTTACGAAGAGATGGTCTCCCGTATAAAGCGAACTTTCCATTGAGGAGGAAGGGATCTTGAAAGCCTGGAAAAAGAAAATATTGATGAAAGTGACGAAAACCACAGCGAAGATGATGGCGTCGAGCCAGTCAAGCAGTGCATTGTGTTTTTCTCCCTCCTTGTACTCTTTCTTCCAGAAGGTCCATTTGACCTTCTTGGTGATGTTGTTGTCAAAGATGACGATGAGTCCGAGGAGCCACCAATAGTTTCCGAGCCAGATCACCCACAGGATGTAAAGGAGAGACCAGAAGCCCCACCTGAGCCATCTGTTGTGGTACAGATCCTTCCAGCTCATCATCCAACTATTTTACAGAGTTGATGATGGCCTCGAAAGCCTCGGGGTTATTCATGGCAAGGTCTGCAAGAACCTTACGGTTCAGGCCGACGTTCTGCTTTGCGAGTCTGCCCATGAACTGAGAATAGGAAATGCCGTACTGGCGGGCACCTGCGTTGATACGCTGGATCCAAAGTGAACGGAACTCCCTCTTCTTGTTCCTGCGGTCACGGTATGCATAGGTGAGACCTTTTTCGTAGGTGTTCTTTGCAACCGTCCAAACGTTCTTCCTTGAAAGGAAATTACCGCGAGTCTTCTTGAGAATCTTCTTGCGGCGCGCCCTGGAGGCGACTGAGTTTACTGATCTTGGCATAATTTTTTGTTTTTCGGCGGCAGTGGCCGGATCATTACGGCTCTTGTTCTACTGCTTGCCAGTTTAACATGAATTGTGAATGAAATTAGATTACAAGAAGCTCTTTTACCCTCTTCACATCATCCTTGTCGATGAGAGCGAAGTGATCAAGATTCCTTTTCTGCTTCTTGGTCTTCTTGGTGAGAATGTGGCTG
>DBWN01000241.1:0-1991 GCA_002308935.1 Bacteroidales bacterium UBA1237
TCGAAAGTCTGGAATCCGCCCAGACCTATCTGCTTGAACCACTGGATGTCATGGAGAATGCCCTCCTTTGTGATGTTACCGTTCATCCAATGCCACCAAACTCTGGTGCGTGCTGACTGGGGAGGATTCTCCCAACCGGCGGAGAGCTCATCGAGAGCGGCCTTTGAGGCCTTGGGCGAATTGCCCGTTCCCGAGCATGCGGCAAGAGCGAGAACTGCCGCAAGTGCGTAGATCGTTTTTCTCATATTGCGTGATTGATTGGTTTCATGCTTGAAGACATACAGCCGTATCCCTTCAGGATACAAAAATAATCCTGAAAGGGGCAAGTCGTTTTCAATAATCCTTAAAAAGTTTGTCTTAATCTTTAAAAAAGACTCAAGCGGATACCGGAGGTAAAGACAGCTCAGAACTCCAGCTGGAATCCCCTCCTTTTCAGATCGTCGTAGTTTTCCTTGTTGAACCGGTATTTGATAGGGTTGCGTGTCCCGTTCCTCGGGGTGCCGTCATCCACCTCGTCAAGTATTCCGTAATGCTTCATCTTGTTGGCGAAGTTCCGGCGGTCGAATTTCACTTCAAGGATCGACTCATAAAGGTTCTGCAGCTGAGGGAGAGTGAAAACTTCGCTCATCAGTTCGAATCCTACCGGCTCGAAATGTATGTCGCGCTTAAGATGTGCGAAGGCCACACGAAGTATCTTGTCATGGTCGAAGGCCAAAGAAGGGACCTCACTGAAATCGAACCATTCCGCATTTTCAGCATCAGTGTCGGCCTGAACATCCGAAAGTTTGACAAGGGCGTAATGGGCAACGGTTATGACCCTTTCCCTGGGGTCACGTTTTTTCTCGCTGAAGGTCCCCGCTTCCTTGAATTCAGAAGGCTTGATCTGAAGTCCGGTTTCCTCCTTCAGTTCCCTTGACGCTGTATATGCTATCGTCTTGTCCCTGTCCACATCCAGGAATCCTCCGGGAAGGGCCCATTCTCCGACGTAAGCCTCTTTGCTGGCTTCCTTCTCTTGACCCCTTTTTACGAGGAGTACTTTCAGCCTCTTCCCGTCATATCCGAAAATTACGCAGTCTGCAGTGACTGCCGGATGGGGATATTCGTAGATGTATTGACCTTTCTTTGCCATACGAGTGTGTAATTATCACTCAAAGGTAGAGATTCTTCGCGAAGAAAGCAAACATAAACCCACAATATGGCTTATCATACATTATACAAGAACTACTTTGTTATATTGATAAAGAAGTATATCTTTGCAATCCTTGATTCAAGCGATGGGCGTGGTAGACCCCGAAAAGGAAGCACCCCTGAGGTACAAATCAAAATTTTTTGAAAAAATCATAAAGTTTTTATTGTTTTTCAATAAATCTTTATACCTTTGCAATAAATCAACCTGTTTTTTATATTCAACATTCATTAAAAAACAAACTACTGATGAAAAGATTCATTACACTTTTCGCCGCTATCGTTCTGGCCATGAGCTCCCTCTTCGGCCAGCAGATGCAGAACCTTCCCAACGACCCCGCAGTACGCAAGGGCCAGCTTGAGAACGGCCTTACTTACTACATCCGCCACAATGAGAAACCCGCCGGAAGAGCCGAGTTCTATCTGGCAACCAATGTAGGTGCTATCCAGGAGACTCCCGACCAGGACGGTCTGGCTCACTTCCTTGAGCACATGTGCTTCAACGGAACGAAGAACTTCCCCGACAAGAAGCTCCTTGATTATCTTCAGAGCATAGGAGCATCCTTCGGCGGTAATGTGAACGCTTCTACAGGTGTCGAGCAGACCATCTATATGCTCACCAACATCCCGCTCGTAAACGATGAAGTGGTCGACAATTGTATCCTCATCATGCACGACTACTCCCATTTCGTGGTCAACGATCCCGCCGAGATCGACAAGGAAAGGGGTGTCATCATCGAAGAGCGCCGTCAGAGAAGGGACGCTTCATGGAGGCTCCATGAAAGGTCGCTCCCCTATTATTACGG
>DBWN01000241.1:2029-3714 GCA_002308935.1 Bacteroidales bacterium UBA1237
GTGAACTTCTACCAGACCTGGTATCATCCCGACATGCAGGCCCTCATCGTAGTGGGTGACGTGGACGTGGACGAGGTCGAGAAGAAGATTGAGCGCATCTTCTCCGACATTCCCAAGGCCGAGAATCCCAAGCCCAAGGACGTCATCATGATCCCCGGCAACGAGAAGCCTGTAGTAGGTGTCCTCACCGATCCTGAGCAGACCTCTTCAATGATCGAAGTGCTCTGGAAGAGTGACGCCGCTCCCGAGGAGTACAACTCAACCGTTATCGGCAAGGTCAATGACCTGATGAAAACCATCATCTCAGCCGTCATGTCGGAGAGGTTCAACGATATCACCTCCGATCCTTCAGCACCCTATCTCAGCGGAGCTCTCCAGGTAGGCAATCTCTGCGAGACTATGGACGTTGTCATGGGTCAGGTCAACTTCCGTGAAGGCGAGGCCATCCCCGCATTCACCGCTTTCCTCACCGAAATCGAGAAGATGAAGAGGTTCGGATTCACCGAGGACGAGCTCGAAAGGGCGAAGACGAATATCCTCGCGATGTATGAGAACGCCGCCAACAGCGCTGACACCCGTCAGAACGCCGAACTCGTAGGCGAGCTGATCTACAACTTCTTCGACAACCAGACCTACATGGAGCCCAAGGCAGAGTATGAAGTGATGCAGCAGCTCATGCCCATGCTCACCGCTGACGCCATCAACCAGGTGCTTCCTCAGCTCATCACCGATGAGAACATGGTGGTCCTCTTCAAGGGCCCCGAGAAGGAAGGCCTCGTCTCCCCCACTGAGGACCAGCTCCTCGCTGTGGTGAACGCCGTCAAATCCGCTGACATCCAGGCTAACGTCACTGAAGCCCTCGAAACCGACCTCCTTGATCCTTCACAGCTCAAGGGTTCAAAGGTCAAGAAGACAGAAAAGGGAATGTACGGCAGCACCGTATGGTACCTCAAGAACGGACTCAAGGTTGTCCTCCTCCCTACTGACTACCAGAAGGACGAGATCCTGTTCAATATCATAAAGGACGGTGGTGAGTCCCTCATCCCTACAGCCGACCTGAGCAGCTTCGAGAGCAACATCTATACTCTCTTCCAGCAGAACACCGGTATTTCCAAGTTCCCTGCTACAACTCTGAGCAAGATGCTCGCCGGAAAGAACATCACTGCTTCTCCTTACATTGACGGACTGCATCACGGAATCAGCGGTTCATCAGTGGTGAAGGACCTTGAGACGGCATTCCAGCTCGCTTATCTCGAGTTCGTGGACCCGAGGTTCGACCAGAGCGAATACGACAAGGGAATCAAGACCCTTGAGGCGATTCTCCCCAACTACATGAACCAGCCGAACTACCAGCTCAGCAAGCAGTTGAACAAGGTTCTCTACGGAGACAACCCCAGGGTCGTCACCATCAGCCCCGAGGTCATGCAGAAAGCCAATCTCCAGACCATCGAGAAGAACTACAGGGCCCTGTTCAATGACGCCAAGGGAGCAGTCCTCACCATTGTCGGAGACTTCACCCCCGCAGGCATCCAGCCTCTCGTAGAGAAATACTTCGGTTCTCTTCCAAAGGGAAAGAAAGCCCTCAAATGGGTTGACACCCATGAGGACATCCTCCCCGGAAACCGCACCAACGACTTCAATGTCGACATGCAGACTCCTATGACCAGCGTCGTAGACGTGTTCTC
>DBWN01000241.1:3884-4171 GCA_002308935.1 Bacteroidales bacterium UBA1237
GAACTCGCGATGAGGGATCTGAACAACCTCGCTTCCGAAGGCCCCACCGCTGAGGAATTCGACATGGCTCAGAAGAACCTCCAGAAGAACATCCCCGAGAGCAGGATCCGCAACAGCTACTGGCTCAGCACCCTGCAGAGCTATGAGACTTACGGACAGGAAAGCGTAGAGGCTTACGAGAAAGCCGTCAACGGCCTTAAGGCTTCTGACGTGAGCGCTATCGTGAAAGAGATTCTCGCAGCAGGCAACCACGCTGAACTCGTGATGCGTCCCGGAAACACAGCTGA
>DBWN01000241.1:4341-6155 GCA_002308935.1 Bacteroidales bacterium UBA1237
GCGACTTCGCTCACATTGAGGGAATGTTCCTTCAGGAGTTCCATCGCCTTGCCCAATCTGTAGGAAGAAAGCAGTTCCTGCGGCGACTGGCCAAGCAGTGCCTTTATCTTGGTGAAGAGTGTCGTCCTGCTCACGCCCAGTTCAAGGGCTATGGCGGACACGTTGAAGTTCTCCTCATCAAGGTGCTTGTCCATAAGGGCGTACATGTTCTTCAGGAAATCCCTGTCATAAGGCGAGAGGGCTTCCTCCTCAGAGAAGTCTGTGACTGTCGTCTCGGACAACGTGTGCTGCAGAAGCCTGCGGTTGGAGATTATGTTCTCCACAACCGCGAGAAGGTATCTTGACTCGAACGGTTTGCTCAGATAAGCGTCTGCCCCGAGATTGAGTCCGTGGAGCTGGCTTTCCATATCGGTTTTCGCGGTAAGGAGCACTATAGGTATGTGGCAGAAGTCAGGGTCGTTCTTTATCTCCTTGCAGAGGGTATAACCGTCCTTATAAGGCATCATCACGTCGCTTACGATTATATCGGGGGCCTGCATCCTGAGGAAACTCCAAGCCTGCTCACCGTCATATGCGCTGGTAACGGAGAAATGCTTCTCAAGCACAGACTTCATATAGGAGTTCATGTCAGGGTTATCCTCCACCACAAGGACGTGGATGTCCTTTCCATCGATTGTACTTTCATCATCGGCGGAGACTGCCACTGGATCTTCCTGCACGGTATCGGCATTCCAGACCTGCTCGGCACCATAGGCTTCCTTGCCGTAAGGGAAAGTGAAGGTGAAAACCGAACCAATGGGGTCGTTGGATGCGACCGTGAGGTCCCCTTTATGCATAAGGGCGAGATGTTTGGCGTAACTGAGACCTATTCCGAATCCTGAAGGGAGTTCTCCGGAGACTTTCTCCCCCACCCTCTCGAACCGGTCGAAGATCTTGTCCATCTTGTCACGGGAGATGCCGATTCCGGAATCGGCGACCGATATCCTTACCATTCCGTCATCATCCTTGGAGGCTGAAAGGACCACTTCACCGTATTCGGGAGTGTACTTGACGGCGTTGCTCAGCAGATTGAAGACCACCCTCTCCACTTTTTCGCTGTCGCAATAGACGGGAAGTGTTTCAGGGAACTCCTGACGGACATGGAGATTCTTCTGAGTGAACATGTACCCGAAGTTGGACAGGATCATGGAAAGCAGTTTGGAAAGGTCCGTCTCCATGATAGCGAGGCTGCCTTCGATGTCCCTTTTGCGGTTGAAGTCCAGAAGCTGGTCGGTAAGACGAGCCATCCTGTCCGCGTTCTTCTTTATGATGCCTACGAGTTTCATGTCCTCGGATGACATCGTTCCGCTCTTGGAAAGGTCCTGTACAGGTCCGTAAATGAGAGCCAGAGGGGTTCGGAACTCATGTGAGACGTTGGTGAAGAAGGTCATCCTCTCCTGGCTTATCTGTTCAGCGAGGAGCTTCTCGCCTTCAACAACTGCGAGTTTCTCCTGGTTTATCTTCTGCAATGTCAGATAACGTACGACCACGAACACCAGACCTATCAAAGCAAGAAGGTACATAACGAAAGCGAGCGGAGAGCCCCACCATGGATATTTTATCCGGAACGGAAGGCTGACGAGGGTATCGCTCCACATTCCTGAAGGCTGTCTCACTTTCACCTCGAAACGGTACTTTCCTCCGGGAAGTCCGGAATAGTTCGCCCTCGGTGTGGACCAGAGGTTGTTCCAGTCAGAGTCATATCCCACCAGACGGCACTGGTAATTGGGGGTGTATCCGGGGTTGAAGCTGAGGGTAGAGAAGAAGAATGACAA
>DBWN01000241.1:6333-8008 GCA_002308935.1 Bacteroidales bacterium UBA1237
GCGGCGTCAATCTTGGTCACAAGAAAACGGGATATAGCATAAATGTTCCCTCCCTCTCCGGTGAGTCCTACAAGGGTATTTGTGGGAAGTCCGTCGCTCCTGGTTTTACGGCCGAGGAAACTTCCGTCGGAAGAAAGGTGGATAAGCCCGTCAAGGGATGTTCCCACCCAATACGTCCCGTCCTCGCCCTCATAGAAGCAGCTGGTGGAGAACTCCGAATTGAAGAAAAGTTCCGGAATGCCGTCCTTTCCAAGGAGCCAAACGGACTGGTCTGCCAGGAAATACACCTTTCCGGATACAGTCTTGGCGCAGAACCAGAAATCCGGCGTCATTCCGGTCGGAAGATAGTCGGTCCTGCCGTCGGGACGTATCTTCAATATCTGCCCGGGCTGCAGAAGGCATACTGTCCCGTCATCCTCCTGCCATATGCATTCGGAAGTACCGACTCTCCATTCCTCAGAGAGGCGAAGGGGACCTTTACGGATGTCTCCCTTGAAATGAACCAAGCGGTCATAGTTCAGCATAACCCAGATGGATGAATCCCTTTCGTCCATCAGGGATATCCTCAGACGGTCGTTGCCGGTAAGCCCTTCGGTCTTGACGGGTGAAATTTCCTTGGTACTTTCTTCATACAGATAGAATCCCCTGTTTGAGAGAAACAGCACATCCTTCCCGCCGTCTGAGACGAGAGGATAGAACATGTTGAAGCTCTCTGTAATCCCCGAAAACGGCAAATCGACCTTGTCGAAATTACTGGATACGGGTATCTGTACAAGCACGCCAGGTGCTTTGCTCAGAAGTATCACGCTCCCGGCAAGCACCGCACTGACCTGGTCTTCACCCGAGAGTGTTTCATTGGAAGGGAGGTCCCGAAGAGTACCTGAATAGATGTCATAAGCCATGACCCCTTCTCCACGTATACCTATATAAGTAATGGAGGAGGGACTTCCGAGCATGAAAAGGGCTTCTGAATCCTTTATCGGGGAAAGAGCATCGGGAAGTCCTATCTCCTGGCCGGAGGTTGTGAACCGGTGGATTCCGGAGTCGGTGCACAGATATACAGTACCGTCACTTCCCTCATGATAATCGTTGATGACGACATTACCGTACTGGAATCCCCCAATCTTCTTGAAATCTTTCCCCAGAATGATACATTCCCCGGGGATGCCTCTGGTGATCCATACGCTTCCGTCCCTGTTCAGGAAGAAGTCATAGTACTGCAGACTCTCGTCCCTGTAAGCCTCTGTCAATTCTCCGGTATTCCTGTCCAGAAGATAAAGTCCTCCCCATCTTCCTATCAGAATATGGTCAGGATCGTATTTCCTCATCTGCAGGATTCGACCGGGAATGAAAGGGAAGAACCGGTCAACCTCTCCGTCCCTTATGAGTTCAACGCCTCCTGCGGTCGCCACCCATACCAGCCCGTCCTCATCGGTAAGCACCCGCTGGATCTGGCCGTTGCGAAGACCGTCATCTCCATAATCCAGCCACTGCACGAAGGTGGTCCCGTCATAGCGGTTGATTCCCGAGTCGGTACCTATCCAGACATAGCCGTCAGAGTCCACGTCCATGCATCGGACATTGGGGTTGGAAAGGCCGGATTGGGAGAGGATCTTGCCCCCTTCACTCTGGGCGGAAGAGAGGAAAGCGGAAAGAACCAACGGAAGGAAAAGGA
>DBWN01000121.1:0-2617 GCA_002308935.1 Bacteroidales bacterium UBA1237
TAAGCTGAAAGAATCTCTTTCTGGAAAGCCCAATGCTCATTGAACTGGGAGAACATCTCCACGAAATCCCTTGTCACTGAAGTACCGCTCACGTCCTTGTAATGGCATTTGGTAAGGAAACCGTGAAGGGCGTGTCCGAACTCATGGAAGGCGGTCTGGGTCTGGTCGATAGTAAGCATCGAAGGAACCGTCTCAGTAGCGGGAGGGAAGTTGCAGACATTGACGATGACTGGACGGACGTCGTTGCCTGAAGCGTCAACATACTGATCACGGAAATTGTTCATCCAAGCTCCACCTCTCTTGGTGTCCCTGGAGAAATAATCGGAGTAGAAGATTCCGAGAAGGGAACCATCCCTGTCAGTAAGCTTGTAGGCTTTGACCTCGGGGTTGTAGACCTCCACTTCGGGAGCCTCTTCAATGGTAATCCCGTATATCTTGTTGGCCGCGAAGAAGACGCCCTTCCGGACGCTGTCAACCTGGAAATAAGGTTTGGTGAGCTCTTCATCAAGGTCGTACTTTATCTTGCGGACCTTCTCTGCATAATAGAACCAGTCCCAAGGTTGGATTTTGGATCCTGCGGGAACTTTCCCTGCCTTGATGTCTTCGTTCATCACCTTCTGCATATCGGCGATTTCCTCCTTGGCCTTCTTCATCGAAGAAACCATTATCTTGTCAAGGAATTCATCAACGGTAGCAGGATTCCCGGCCATCTTGTTGTCCAGCAGATACTCGGCTGAGGTCTTGTAACCGAGGAGGTTGGCCTGCTCGGTACGGAGCTTCATGATCTCAAGGACAATCTGGTTGTTGTCGTTTTCACCGCCGTTGTTTCCTCGGGATGAATAAGCCTTGAACGCTTCTTCCCTCTTAGCCCTGTCTTCGCATGTCGTCATGAAAGATGAGTACTGGGACACTGTGACGCCGATCTTGTCCTTGAAAGCATTGTTCTCAGCTAGAAGGTTGTTGCCGAACTTCTGGCTCAGGACGGCAAGACGGGTGTTGATCTCCTTGAACCTCGCCTGTCCGGCCTCATCAAGGGCTACGCCATTACGTACAAATCTGTCATAGAGCTTCTTGGTGACCATCTGCTGCTCTCTGGTCAGACCGTCCATATTGTCATATACGGCCTTTACCTTGGCGAAGAAGGCTCCGTCCATGAAAATATCGTCTTCTGCAGCTGTAGCAATCGGCGTTATCTCATCGACTATCTTCTGGATTTCATCGGTAGCATCGGATTCGGAAATGTTGTAGAATACTCCTCCAACCTTTGCGAGAAGGCTTCCTGACAATTCATAAGCCGCAATTGTGTTCTCGAAAGTGGGAGCGTCCGGGTTGGCGACAATCTTCGCGATTTCCTTCTTCTGCTGCTCAATTCCCTCAAGGAAAGCAGGCATGTAATCAGCATTGGTTATCTTACTGAACGGTGCTGTTCCGTAAGGTGTGTCCCAATCCTGGAAAAAGATGTTCTTGTTGTTCGAAGTACATGCAGTCATGGCTATCGCTGCAATCAATAAGTATTTCTTCATGGATTATTGTATTTGTACTTTTCAGTCAGAGCCCTTGTCAAAAAAGCACAGCCCCTTTGTTGAGGGGCCGCGCTATTTCTGAATACAGGCTTGACTTATTCGGTCTTGCCGTTAAGGGAGTAGATGTAAGCCTTCTTTGAAGAAGTCTCGTAGGTGGAACCGTACTTGGTGAGAGCTCCGTGAAGAATCACCTCATCACCGACAGCAATCTGAGAGTCTCCCTCAGCCCAGTCGCGGTTGCCCATGTAAAGGACGCGGTATGCCTCGAAGTCGCCTTCGCCAGGGTTCTTGTCATCAACACCGGAGAACTCTCCGTTGTCAGAGATATAGAAGGTGGCGTTTCCGAAGGAACCGAATTCACCGTTTGCACAAATGCGTGAGATGATACCCTTTACGAATACATTACCCGTTCCGGCATTGTCGATGAAGTTCACTGCTCCTGCGATATTGAAAGGATAAGCGAGGGAGCCGAGACCGTTCGCGTCGGAGGTAGCACCATTGATGCTGTATACGTAAGCCTTCCTGCTGGCGGTTTCAGAGATTCCGTTGTAGATGGTGAGTTTACCACAGAGGATAACCTCGTCACCTACACTGATGTTGGCATTGCCCTCTGTCCAAGCAGTGTTTCCGAGATAGAGAACACGGTATGCCTCGAAATCATGGGTCGTATTAGGAGTCTTGTCATCCTCACCAAGGAACTCTCCGTCATCGGAGATGAAGAAGATCGCGTTTCCGGAGGAACCGAAAGAACCATTTTCTACGATACGGGAAATCTTGCCCTTTACGTAGAACTCGTTTCCGCTTTCGCCGGAGAGAGTCTGGCAGTAAGCGATAGCGTCAGCTACAGAGAAAGGATTGGTAAGGGTTCCGGAAAGACCCATCTGGCTGACAGTCGCATGGACTGTTGAAGAGGTCTTGCCTGAAGCGGAAGTGAAAGCGATGTCGGCGGTACGGGAAGCTTCTCCCTCATTGGGAGCAACCCTGAAGTGTACAACGACGATGTCATTGCCTTTGTCGTCCTTTGTCTTGGATGTTGAAGAGATGCTAACCCAATCCTGGGCATCTTCAGCGATCTCAATGAAAGGACCGTCACC
>DBWN01000121.1:2787-15296 GCA_002308935.1 Bacteroidales bacterium UBA1237
CCCAATCATAAGAGCCGCTGGCGTTGACTGTACCGTAGATGTAGATCTCACCTGTGCCGTCATCAAGATACCAGTTGCCATAGGATGTGTTGGCGATCCTGGTGCAGACACCTGTTACCTTGTATGTCTTGGCTTCAGGACCGGCGATAACCTCAGCGCAGGTAGCGGTAGAGACCACAGCAAGACCCTGGATGACATTGATGACCTGAGTCTTTCCGTCGCAGTTGATCTGGAATTCAGCAGTACGTCCGTCAGGTGCCTGAGGAGCGGTGAGGGAAATGGTGGTTGTTCCGGCTGAACCTGAAGTGGGAGCAATCGTAAGCCACTCGGGAAGTGCTGAAGCAATTGACCATGATCCGGTGGTGGTTACTTCCATAGTAACGGTACCTCCGGCCTCGGGAATGGAGATATAGGAAGAATTGACTTTTATCTCATCCAGAAAATGGTCGGCCTCTTTCTGGCAACCTACTGCAAGAGCAAGAGTAGCCAGAACTGAAAGTATGATATAACGTGTTTTCATATGATGATCCGCCATTGATTAGTTGAACATGTATTTGATACCGATGGAAGCATACCAGCACTGTCCGATGGTATGGGAAGGAACGAATGTGTTCAGGTTTCCATTGATAGCGGACGGTGTTGAGAAGGTGGCGTAACCCTCAGCGTCGGGACCCTCATACTTGAGGACACGGGCCTCGGAACCGATAGCAGGATTGAGATACTTGCTTACACCCCAACTTGAGTTGAACAGGTTCAGCAGGTTCTTGATATCAATGCTGAGCTGGAGAGCATTGGTGGTGTTGCCGATCTTCACCTTGAAATCATGCTTGTAGCTGAAGTCAACCCTGTGGACCCAAGGAGAATAGAGGCTGTACGCTTCTGCATAATCACCCTGATGCTTGGTCAGGTACTTGCTGGCGTGGACATAATCCATGAAGCGGGTAGCATCATCTGAAGAAACGAAACGGAACTTGTTGGAAGCGACCTCTTCATCGGTAGGGATATAGAGAGCGTCATAGTTGTAACCGTCACCGTTCATATCGTTGGACAGCATGTAAGAGTAGTTGTAACCTCCCTTCCAAGTCTCATAAATGAAGCTGTAGTGGTTGTTGCTGTTGTCATGATAGGTGAGGGAAGCAACGAAACGGTCAGGAGTCACATACTGTGAGTTATGGAGCTTGATGTAGTTAGGACCCTCGTTGGTGGGAACATAGGTGAAAGCTGACTCAGCAGCGGAACCGGGCATACCGGTGATCTCCTTGTTGACCGTGTGGGTGTAAGCCGCCATAATGTTGAGGTTCTCAACAGGAGAAGCATTGATGGTGATGTTTCCGGACCAACCGTAACCCTTGTTTGTGTTCTCAAGAACGAAAGCCTTGGTACCGTTACGGAAGTTGGAAGGATAGAGCGGACGGTTGTCAGCACCGTTGAAGCGAGCGAAACCGGCCACATCCTTCATGCTCCAGTCAGAGATTGAGACAGCGTTGACTGTCTTGTTGTAGATAGCCTCAGCAGTGATTGACAGAGGGAAGGAAGTAGGGAAGCTGTAGTCAACAGCGATAGAGGACTTCCAAACCTGAGGCATCTTGAACTTGGCGTCAACTGCGCTGATGGATGAAGGAACTGTTCCATCTTCTGAGGTGACAGTCTTGGGATAACCCATGGAGACGAGCTTGTCGTAGAGAGCTGCGATTGTAGCTTTACCGCTTGCGTCGGTAACGAGACCACCTGCGAACTGGCTCATGTCAGTATTCTTGGCGTTAAGCTGTGCCTGATACTGGACAAGACCGCCGTTGGTAGGCATGTTGGTGAAGAACACCAGAGGGAGACGGCCAGAGAAGAGACCGGTACCACCACGGACCTTCAGAGAACGGTCACCGAGGACATCCCATGTGAAACCGACCCTAGGAGAAATGGTAACGTTGGCGGTAGGCCACTTACCTGTGTCAATATGGGTCTCCCTGTAGTCATGAGACTTGGGATAGTAGGAGAGAGCCTTGATTGCGTTGTTGGTAAGAAGGTCTTTGTTGCTGAAGAACAGACCGTCAAAACGGACACCGGCAGTCAGTTTGAAGTTGTCGTTGACACTCCACTCGTCCTGTGCATAGAGACCTGCTTTGTAGAACTGAACACGTGCAGCAGGCTTCTGCTCTCCGTCGTAACCGTAGGTCAAGCAGACGACCTCAGGAGCAGCGCTGTTAAGGAAGTCATTGAGAGTCTTGTAACGATAGTAACCGGTACCGTTACGCATATACTGGTTGTCGGCCATCTGATACTCGAAGGTCAGACCTCCAGTGATCTTGTGTGCTCCGGCATAGTATGTAAGGTCATCCTTGATGCTGGCGACGCGGTTGTGGACTGCGTTGTTCCAGGTGAAGAGCTCATAACCGAGGGCCATGTAGTTGTTGGCGCTCTCCTCGTCGAGGATGTCGATGAAGGGGAACTCATCAGAGTTGGAACCACGGATATCGTCAAGCTGTGAGTATGTTGCGAGGAACTGGTTTGAAAGGTTGTCGGTAAGACGGCTGTTGAAATCAAGTGACCAGGTGCTCACAATGTTCTGCATAGAGTACATTGAATTGGCGAAAGACATCGAGTACTGGCTCATACGTGCTCCGGACATACGGGTACCTCCGTCCATTGAAGTGGCGTTAGGAGAGGACCAAACGTTGTTGAGAGTGTAGTTGTAGCGGAGAGCGAGATGATGCTTGTCGGTAATGTTCCAATCCAAGCGGAAAAGGAGCTTCTTGTTGTCCTCGTCAGCAGGGAAGCTGGTATAGGAACCGGTATCGTATCCGTACTTGGTCTTGACGAAATCAGAAACGCTCTTAAGGTCAGCGAGGGTTGTACGGGAAATATAGTTGTCAGGATCAGCTACACCATTTGAAGAAGCCCTCCAACGGTTTGCGATTGTAGGGATCTTTGTGAACTCGGCGTTAGCGAAGAAGAAGAGCTTATTCTTGATGATAGGTCCGCCAAGAGTGAAGCCGTAAGTGGTCAGACGGTCCTTGGCACGTGCACCGGCAATCTGCTCTCCATCAACGGAGTCGCCCTTCATATTCTCATTACGATGATAAATATAAGCGGTTCCCTTGAAAGTGTTGGTACCTGACTTGGTGATAGCGTTGACACCACCTCCGATGAAGTTGGTCTGCCTCACGTCGTAAGGGGAGATGACGACCTGGAGCTCCTCAATAGCGTCAATGGAGATAGGGCTGCCACCTCCAGGAAGCTTGTCGGAGAGACCGAAGTTGTTGTTGAAGTTCGCTCCGTCAACGGTGAAGTTGGCTGTACGTCCGTCAGAACCAGCGAAGCTCATTCCGTTTCCTCCGTAAGGGGAAAGACGGGTGACATCGGTAATGCTCCTTGAGACTGTAGGGAGAGAGGCGATCTGGCTGTTGTTGATGTTAGTCGCAGCACCTGTCTTCTCCTGAGCGAATTTTGAAGCAGCCTCAGCTATGACGATTGACTCTGAAAGAGACTCGTTGCTTTCAGCTATTTTGGCATTAAGCGCATAGGTTTCAGCAAGCTGGAGGGTGACTCCGGTGTAGTTGGTCTGCTGGTAACCCAGGCAAGATACCTCAACCGTATAAGGGCCACCGGGACGCATACCCTGGATGGTGTAACGGCCGTCGGCATTTGTTACCGCACCGTAAGTCGTTCCTGAAGGTCCGTGCTTGGCCACGACGGCAGCCCCGATAACGGGCTCGTCGTTCTGGTCAACGACACGACCACCAAGAGATGAAGTCGTCACCTGTGCAAAGGCGACACTGCCCGCAAACACAGAAAGGATTGCGAGAAGTACAAACTTGATAGATTGTTTCATAAATACAATTATAGGGTTTACTTGAATAATAATTCGGAATTATTCAGACTGCGAATATAATGTATTTTAAGAAATCTTGAAAGAGAACAAGACCTCCCTTGGGGTTGTTTTGAGGTAGAGTACAACATTTTATCGTTTTACTGGTGAATTGGTTGAGAATTTTTGAAGAAAACTTTTGCAATCTATAAAAAACTCTATACCTTTGCACCATCAAATGTGGAGAGATTTGCCTGCTTGCAACCACGTGAAAAAATGCTAAAATGTTGATCGGCGCCTTTGTGCGTCACTTACTTAGGAATAATTTGTCACTCCGACCTAGGTGACAACTTTTCATATCAATGTTTTGTGTTTTTGTGACAGCTCCGCATTCCAGTGGAGCTTTTTTTATTTGTGTCCACCCGTGAAGCAGAACGGGAAGACGAAAGAAGAAACTATTTTTAAATCGTAGAATCAATGAACTACTTGTTCACATCAGAATCAGTATCTGAAGGCCATCCGGACAAAGTGGCCGACCAGATTTCGGACGCCATACTTGACGAGTTCCTCCGCCAGGACAAAGAAGCGAAGGTCGCTTGTGAGACTTTCTGTTCCACAGGCCTTGTGGTCGTAGGAGGAGAAGTCCGGTCTGAAGACGCCTATGTAGATATCCAGAAAACTGTAAGAAGAGTCATCAACGGCATCGGCTACAACAAAGCCGAATACATGTTCGACGGCAATTCCTGCGGAGTGCTGTCTGCAATACACGAACAGAGTTCCGACATCAACCGCGGCGTGGTAAGGGAGGATCCGCTTGAGCAGGGTGCCGGCGACCAGGGAATGATGTTCGGTTACGCATGTACCGACACCAAGGAGTACATGCCTCTTGCCCTCTCACTTGCTCATCTTACCCTCAAAACGCTTTCGGACATCAGAAAGAAAACCAAGTTGATGCCATATCTGCGTCCTGACGCAAAATCCCAATTCACCATCGAGTACGATGGAGATGCTCACAAACCTGTCAGGGTCCACACAGTCGTGGTCTCCACACAGCATGACGAATTCACCGCCGAGTGCCTCGGCAGGATGAGTTATGAAGACGCAGTAGACCAATACGGCCAGAAAAGAGTGGATGAAGCGATGCATGACAAGATCGAAGACGACATCAGGAACATCCTCATCCCGATGGTTAAAGAATCTCTGCCTGCGGAAACCGCGGCTCTCTTCGATGACAAATTCATTCTTCATGTCAATCCTACAGGTAAGTTCGTCATCGGTGGCCCCCATGGGGATACCGGTCTGACCGGAAGGAAGATCATCGTGGACACTTATGGAGGGAAAGGCGCACACGGTGGCGGAGCTTTCTCCGGCAAGGACCCATCCAAAGTCGACAGGTCGGCCGCTTACGCTGCAAGGTACATCGCCAAGAACATGGTAGCAGCCGGTGTAGCCAAGGAAATGCTTGTCCAGGTCTCTTATGCGATCGGTGTGGCAAAGCCTGTCAGCATCTACGTCGACACATATGGTACAGCAGCCTGCGGAAAGGGCGGAAAAATGTTCAATGATGCGGAAATCGCGAAGAAGATCGGCGAACTTTTCGACCTGCGCCCTGCCAAGATTGTGGAGAAATTCGGACTGAAGAACCCGATCTATGAGCCCACAGCTTCATACGGCCACATGGGCAAAAAGCCTTACATAAAATCCCTGAAACTCATCCGGGACGGTAAGGAAATCGAGAAGCCGGTCCAATTCTTCGGATGGGAACTCCTGGATAGCGTGGACCTTATCAAGAAAGCCTTCGGACTCTGATTTCCCCTCTAGAGAAGATAATCTGAAAGGGAGCCGGAATGTACTCAATGGTACTTGTTTCCGAGCTCCCTTTTGATATCCTTTTCCTTGATGGATTGCCGTTTGTCGTATTCCTTCTTTCCCTTTGCAAGGGCGATGAGAAGTTTGGCGTATCCGTTTTCGGAAATGTACATCTTCACGGCTATTATCGTAAGACCTTTTGTCTTGACACTCTGCCGCAGATGCCTCAGCTCCCTTTTCGTGAGGAGAAGTTTACGGTCCCTGACCGGCTCATGCTGGCCCCAGGATCCCCAGAAATACTGGGCTATGTTCATACCCCTTACGTAGAGCTGCCCCCTCTGGTCGAAGTAGCAATAAGAATCGACAAGCGACACCTTGCCGGCACGGATTGATTTGATCTCCGTCCCGACGAGCACGATACCGGCTGTGAAGGTCTCCAGGAACTCATAGTCGAATGAGGCCCTCCGGTTGCTTATCTGTATTTTGCTCTTGGCTTTCGGCATGTCGTAGATATTTACCTGTCTTTTGAAAGGGGTGCAAATATAAGGATAAAATCGTAATTTTGTGAAAATTCCTCTTACCGATGAAGAAAACACGGGAAGAAAAGATACACCTTGGAGTGCCGCCGATGGCAGAACTTCCGGACCCTGAAAACATCAGCATCCCCGAAGTGCTTTCCCTGTTCGACAACGGGGAGATAGACCTTATCTGCGTACTCGGCCCCACGGCTTCAGGCAAGACTTCCTACGCAGTGAAACTCTGCCGGAAAATCAATTCCCTCCGGGGCAAGCCATCCGCCGAGATAATCTCCGCCGATTCAAGACAGGTGTACAGGGGCATGGACATCGGTACCGGGAAGGATCTCTCCGAATATGGTGAGATCCCCTATCATCTGATCGACATCGCTCCAGCAGGTTCAAGGTACAACATCTATGAATACCAGCGTGATTTCGAGAACGCATACGTGGACATAGTGAAAAGGGGGATGGTTCCGGTCCTTTGCGGAGGCAGCGGACTTTACATTGAGGCTGCGACCTGCGGCTATATACTCCCTGAGCTCCCCGCCGATCCGGACTTCCGTCTCAATCTTGAAAAAGAAGACATCGGGACATTGAGACTCAGGCTCCTGAAGGAAGCTCCGGATACCGGTATGGGCACTCTTCAGTCAAAAAGAAGGATAATAAGAGCCCTGGAAGTGGCCGAATACCGCAAGACCCATCCGATAGAGGACCCCGGATTCCTTCCGAAGAAAGTCTATTTCATCGGTACTCTGGTATCCAGGGAAGAACGCATAAGAAGGATTGACTCAAGGCTGGAATCAAGGATTGAAGAGGGAATGATCGATGAGGTCAGACGCCTCATCAACGAAGAAGGGATAGACCCTGAAGACCTTATGTACTACGGCCTTGAGTACAAATTCATAACGCAGCACGTCCTCGGAATCCTTTCTCTGGAGGAAATGAAAACTCTTCTGGGGAACGCCATCCACCAATTCGCCAAAAGGCAGATGACCTGGTTCAGGGGTATGGAGAACAAAGGGTACACCATCCATTGGGTGGAACCCTCTTCCCTTGACTAGCATGTGAAACGGACTAGACCTGAATGCCGAAAGTCTTTCTGGGCGTCTCTCTCTTCTTCCAATAGTCCGCATCGAAACTCTCAGGAGAAACGAAGGGGCCTTCATGGTCCAGGGTGAAACTCAGGTATGTTATCTTAAGACCCTGCTTCAGGAACATCTTCTCATAATAGGTCTGGACCGAGAAAAGCGCGTCCACGGAATCCTTCCCCATTACAGATACGGCTGAGGAATTGTACAAGTTCTCACGGTCAGAACCGTAAAGGTCTTCAGCGCTTGCAATGATCTGAAGGCCGTTCGCCTCGGCTACGGCTTTGCTGTACTGATGAAGGAACATGCTGTCGGTCTTCAGATGGATGATGCCTCCCGGGCGGAGGAACTTACGGTACCTTTCCAGAAAACGGGGGCTCGTCAGCCGGTTGTTCTCGCTCTTGAGCTGCGGGTCAGAGAAGGTCAGCCAGATCTCAGAGACTTCTCCCGGTGCGAAAAACGCTTCAATGAACTCGATACGGGTGCGCAGGAAAGCTACGTTGGGAAGATTGTGTTCTGTAGCGTATTTGGCACCTTTCCAGAGGCGGGCGCCTTTGATGTCGACACCGATATAGTTGAAAGAAGGATTGCGGAGGGCCAAATCTATCGTATACTCTCCCTTGCCGCATCCGAATTCCACCACTATAGGCTGCTCTTTGGCGAACATTTTCCTGTTCCAGTTCCCTTTCACAGGATGGTCCTTCAGAATGAAACCGGTACCGGGGACGGCGTCGAGGACGTCTCCCGTCTGAGGTTGCAGGAGGCAGAGAAAAGTCTCATTCTCCTTGAATTTGCGTAACTTACCGTGTCCCATGACTATCTTCTGGTTACCCTTAAACCTATACCGGTTATGCCATAATGCTCTATCATTTCCTCAGGAACGCTTATGGTCAATCCCCATTTTCCAGCCGGATCCATCATAAGGTCTTCCCTGTATCGTGCCACAAGGCTCTTCACGAAATACGTGTCCTTGTCCAGGTTTTCTCTGGAGATGAACACGTCCTCGGAGAACTTCTCCTCTTGGGGCGACTCCCATAACAATGAGAGGCTGACTCCGGGGAATTGGGCGAATTTGACATTCCCGCAGACCATGTTCACATAAAGGTCCAGGTCGTATGAGTTACCCTCTTCGAAATCCACCACGAAAGGGTAGCTTCCTTCAATGTCAGTTTTCCCTGTCCGTACGAACTGCTCGCTGGATTCAGGGCTTGAGCATGAGAACGCCAAAACCATGGACACCAAAAGCGAGATCAATGTCACCGCCCAAGGGAATCTGTTCACGGGAAAAGCCATCACTGATTCCTGTTATTGCCCTGACCGGGACGGTTTCCCTTGTTCCCGTTAGGTTTCTTCATACCCTGCGGCTGTCCCTGTGGCCTTGCCTGAGGATTCTGTTCTCCTCCCTGCTGAGGTCCCTGGGGCTGTTTCCCTTTCTGGTTTTTCTTCTTTTTCTTCTTGGGCTTGTCAAACCTCGTTATGCTGTCATCACCCACGGCGGAAATGAATTCAGGCGCACCTGATTCCTCTTCGGTCCTGAGAGACTCGGGGCGGATTCCGTTGCGGTTCATCTTGATTATCTCCACAACCTCGGAAGCATCGAGAGGATAAAGGTTCGCCAAAGACCCCTTCTCATAAGAGAAATACATCTTCTCCTGGAGAATATCCGTTTTCACGAGATAAGCAAGGCCGTCCTCGAACTCCAGAGTTTCCTGTACCTTGGGGATCCTGGACTGTGCGTCAAGATAATTCTCCACCTCGTAATTGAGGCAGCACTTCAACTTGCCGCACTGGCCGGCAAGTTTCTGGGGATTGAGGGAGAGGTCCTGACAGCGGGCGGCTGAAGTGGATATGGACTTGAAGGAAGTAATGTAATTGGCGCAGCAGAGCTCCCTGCCGCAGACACCGAGACCTCCGATCAGACCGGCTTCCTGGCGGGCGCCGATCTGTTTCATCTCAATACGGATCCTGAACTCCTCGGCGAACACCTTGATAAGTTCACGGAAGTCCACCCTTCCTTCAGCGATGTAGTAGAAGATCGCTTTAGTACCATCCCCCTGGAACTCTACGTCACCGATCTTCATTTCAAGGCCAAGTTCAACCGCGATCTGCCTGGCGCGGATCATGGTGTCCTGTTCCCTTGCGATCGCCTCCTGCCATTTTTCGATATCGTATACCTTCGCCTTCCGGTATATCTTCTTAAGGGCATTGGGATCCGGATCTATTCCTTTGCACTTCATCTGACGGCCCACTATAGGTCCTTCAAGAGTGACTATTCCGAGGTCATGCCCAGTCTGGGATTCGACTACTACAAGGTCGCCTGTCTTTATGCTCTGTCCCGAATCGTTACGGTAGAATCCCTTCCTCGTATTCTTGAAACGGACTTCAAACAGATTGGAGAACTGCTCCTGGTGGATACCCTTGAGGTAATCATAGTCCTCCAGTTTGCAGCATCCCTGCCTGTAGACGCACACAAGCTCATCATCCTCTTTGCGGGTGATGGTACAGCCTCTGCTGCAGTCGAATTGTATATTTTCGTTCTCGTTCATTGATTCGTGTGCTATTGCCTGACGCTGCCGAACATCTTGGAGACCATGTTGCAGAAGATGATCTTCTGGTTCACGTTCCTCTCAAGACGGAGGGCCGCCTTGCCGATTATATCCAGGGATGAACGGCAGAATGACCTGCCGCATTTGCCGGCCATCTCAACGTATAAATCCCTCTCCTGCGGCAGGATTCCGGAAATCTCCTCCATCCCCTGCTGCAGCATGAATATCTTGCGGATGCATTCCGCGGCAAAGTTACAAAAAGCTTTCTGTTTTTCTCTTGAATCCAAGGCAGCTATCGCATCCCCGGCCTCAAGTGTGGCAAGATAATCCCTCGCCACTATGTCCTCCATCAAAGTGAAGAACAGATCCCTCGTCGCCGAGGTCTCTTCTTTTCTGGAAAGAGAGTATAGGGCTTCACCTACGCTACCGGAACTGAAAGACGCCGCGAATTGCGCATCTTCTTCGGAATAGCCGAACTGTACCTGCAGTGTACGGCTGACTTCCTCTTTAGACAAGGGAAGCACCCTCAAAGCCTGGCACCTTGACGAAATCGTCTGGAGCACCGATGAGGGAGAATGGGTTATCAGTATGAAAATATCTTTGGGTGACGGTTCCTCAATCGCTTTGAGCAGTTTGTTGGCGGTTTCAGCGTTCATCCTCTCAGGAAGCCACATGATGACCGCACGGTATCCGTCCGAAAGGCTGGTCAGGGACAGCTTCTGGATAATCGCCTTTCCTTCCGCGACTCCGATGATACCTTTCTTCTTTTCGAATCCAAGCGCTTCGGAAAGCTCACTTTCGAGGAAGTAAGGATTCTTCTCGACCAATTCGGTCCACAGGGGGCGGTACATGTCACATACAAGGTTCTTGACTTCCCCTTTCACTTTCGTTCCCGATGTTATCGGAAAAGTGTAATGGACATCAGGGTGACGGCCCTCGTTGAGCTTTTTCACGAAAGCCATGGCAATGGCCAGAGCACCGCAGCCCTCATTCTCATAGAACATGATGGCATGGGGGACCCTGTTTCCGGATATCATTCCGGAAAGTGCCCGCTTGAGGTCGTCATTGCCTATTATGTCTTCAAGCTCCATCATATTCCATCAAAGGAAAAAGGGTCAACTGTTCCTCTCTACAACGAAAGACGCCAGTTCTGCCATCAGGTCACGTTCTTTGCTTTCAGGGAGTGCGCAAAGGGAGTCTATCGCCTTGCGGGACCACTCCAACAGCCTTTCATCCGCCCATGCGATTCCGTCATAACGCTTGACGAAAGAAAGGATTTCTTCGACATTGGAAGGCTCATTAGAGGCGTTCGAGAGAAGTTTTCTCATATGCTCCTCTTCCTTCTTCCCCGCATTCGCGAAGGCTCCGAAAAGAGGAAGGGTCACCTTTTGTTCCTTAAGGTCCTGCCCTGCCGGCTTGCCGAGTTTTTCGCTCCCTTCATAGTCCAGTATGTCATCCTTCATCTGGAAGGCCATCCCGAGATTGCATGAATACTGCCTCACCGCTTCATCGTATTCCGGAGAAGAATCCACGGATATCGCTCCCACGACACCTGCAGTCTCGAAAAGGGATGCAGTCTTGGAGTAAATGATCCTCAGATACTCGTCCATTGAAGTGTTGCATTCGGAAGAACACTGCAATTGCAGCATCTCTCCGCTGGCAAGATCGGACAGCGTTTTGGCGAAGCGCCTGGTTATCTTCAAAGGGGACTTGCAGTCAAGGACCAGGTCTACCGCCTTCACCAGCCAGTAATCTCCGATAAGGACCGACGGTCCGGGTCCGAGAATGGACATTACCGTAGGTTTCCCTCTGCGAAGATTGCTGTTGTCCACGACATCATCGTGAAGAAGGGTGGCATTATGCAGAAGTTCCGTGGACGCGGCACAGGAAAGGGTGTCTTCATTCACGCGTCCGGCGCATGACAGCGCCGAGAGAAGCGTTATCATCGGACGGACCATCTTTCCTCCCGATGAGAGTATCGACCCGTTCATCGTGTTCAACAGATCAATATCACTCTCCAGAGAAGCCCTCATGATGCATGAAACCTTCTTCAGGTCTTCTCCTATGCAATCCAGAACAGCTGAAATACCCATATAAACCTACATGTCCAATTTATCAAGAATAAAGGCAAGATCATCAACGCTTCCCGGGAAAAGCATCAGATCCCTGTCGGACGGAGCCATCATACCGGTATTGACGTAATGGTCCAGAAGACTCTTGAGAGGATCATAGAAACCGTCCACGTTGAGGGCGATCACCTTTCCGGAATATTTACCGAGCTTGGCCAGCACATGGACCTCAATCACCTCGTCCAGAGTCCCTATTCCACCAGGGAGAGCTATCACAGCAGAAGTCCCTTCACGCATCTTCTCTTTGCGTTCGGCCATGGTTCCTGTCCAAATTGTGGTGTCAAGTTCCGGGTATTGGCAATATGACATGAAGTGAGGCAGGATGCCGATATGACGTCCGCCGCAGTTGCGCACTTCATCACCCACTACGCCCATGGTACCCTTTACCGTTCCTCCTGAAACCACGGTAAAACCTCTTGCGCAGATTTCCCTTACCGCCTCACGTGCGGCCTCATTGTATTTTTCCGAGATAGTACCGCTCGACGAACAGAAAAGAGCTATCTTCTTCCCGTTATCCATCCTTCCTTCCCCCCGATAAATCAGAAAAACAGACCCAATGTGATTGCGAATCCGTTGAAACTTTTTCCTTCAGCGAAAGCGTCCCTGACCGTTGTGGC
>DBWN01000176.1 GCA_002308935.1 Bacteroidales bacterium UBA1237
TGGTTCATATTCAGGTGGTTTTTCCGCAGGGAAGGAATCAGTGAAAGTCTGCTGGACCCGCTTCTTTACACCCTCCTTATAGGAACGATCGTAGGAGCCCGTCTCGGACATTGCCTTTTCTATCAGCCGGATTATTATCTTGGGAGCTGGAAGGGATTCCTGGAGATATTCATGCCGTGGAAGGGTGGTTTGGCCAGCCATGGAGGAACCATAATGCTGTTTTTCTGTATGCTGTGGTTCGCTAAGCATTATGGCAAGAAAGAGGACTTCGATTTCGTGTGGCTGCTAGACCATCTCTGCATCGCCGTGGCATTTGCTGCGACATTCATCAGGCTCGGCAACCTTTTCAATTCCGAGATATACGGAGATGTCACAACTCTTCCTTGGGGATTCGTGTTCGGTCTCAGAGGGGAGACAGAGCCCAAGCATCCGACTCAGCTGTACGAAGCGCTCAGCTATCTGATCCTCGGCCTGTTCCTTCTTTGGCTGTATGTGAAGAAACTCGACCGTGTCAACAGAGGCACGTTCATAGGGATCTTCTTCATTGTTTGTTTCGGGATGAGGTTCCTCATAGAATTCATCAAGGAACCCCAGGTTGATTTCGAGCAGAATATGGTCCTTAACATGGGTCAGCTTCTGAGTATCCCGTTCGTCCTTCTCGGAATAGGTTTCCTTGTGTATGCTTTCAAGATGAAACAGCCTGCTATGGCGGTTCATCCTCAGAAGGTCAAGGTCAAGGAGGAAACCCATTACGCCAAACCCACGGGCAGATAACATGTCCATTCGCCCGGATCATTCCTTATACGATGAGAATTCAGCCAAGGTGGCCGGCCGCAAGGTCAGGGCCATCTTCTTTGACATTGACGGAACGCTCGTACCGATCGGACAGAAGGAGATGTCCAGTGAAGTATACTCTGTTCTGGAGGATCTTCAACGTCGCGGAATCAAGCTTTTCATATCAAGCGGAAGAGGGCGCAGCTTCATAAAGAATATCCGGAACTTCCCATTTGACGGGTTCATCACCATGAACGGCGCTCTACTTACTGTGGGAGAGGAGGTCGTGTTCAAATGTTCCATTGGAAAAGATTACGCCAAAGAGATTGCACGAACATGTCAGGAGAATACCCTGCCATGCGTGGCTTTCCTTTCCGACAGGGTGGGGATCAATCTGCAGAGCGACAGGACGGCTTTTGTCAATCATCTTATCAACGTGGGCCCGTTCCCTCTTGTGGATATTGAGGAGACGGTTTCCGCCAACGATATTTATCAGTTCACCCTTTATCTTTCTGAAGAGGAAGTGAATTCTTATTTCGGGGACGGGTTCCCCGGAACCTCTTGGCCCAGATGGCATCCTGCGATAGTTGATGTTACGCCTGAGGGCATTTCCAAGGGAACCACACTTGAGGCGGCTGCCCGGCATCTTGGGATAGGAATAGAGCAGACCATGGCTTTCGGGGATGCCGGCAATGACATAAGCATGATAAAAAGCGCAGGAATCGGTATCGCCATGGGGAATTCCACCAAGGAAGTCAAGGATGCGGCCGATTATGTCACCCTCAATGACACCGATGGAGGAATAGCTGCTGCATTGTCATATTTCGGACTGATATAAGCTTTGAAAAAGGATTATTTGGAAACTTGGAAATTTTTATAGTTTCCTAGTTTATCGTTTTAAACGAATGAAATACAAATCATTACATTTTTATCTCTTTGTCGTCATTCCAAAATTCTTTAATTTTTTATTTAAATCCGCTTGTTTTGCACTACTTTTGCAGTCCTATAATTCCGATTTATAGAATATGCAAGACACGAAATCACTGATTCTTTCAGAAGCGGAGACCCTTTTCGGGAAGAAAGGGATCAGGGAAACTTCCATTGATGACATATGCCACCAGGTAGGCATTTCCAAGAGGACCTTTTACCAGTACTACCGGCAAAAGGAGGACCTCATTGCGGATTTCATTTCCATCGGGATGGACAAGATCCAGCAGGATCTGGATTCCTTCATTTCGCAGCGCGAGCCTGTCGAAATCCTTCTTTCACTATCCTCCCAGGCGGCGAAGAAGGTCCTGTTCAATCCACCGCCGGCATTCGTCGAAGAAATCAAAAAGTACTACTACCAGATTTTCGTCAAGGCTTCAAAGGACCGTTCGCGTTTCGTCAAGGATTCCCTTCTTGATTTTCTGCAGAAAGGGATCGATTCAGGGCAGTTCCGCTCTGATTTGGATGTTCCCGCTGTGCTCAAGATGTTGATGCTTTCCCATAAAGGCGTTTCCGACTATTATTACAAGGATGATTATATAAGCTCTGGGAAAAAGATTTCAATGAAGGCCATGGCTTCCGCTTATGGGGACATGGTCAACCATCTGCTGCTTTCCCCCGCAGGATGGGAAAAGTACGATTCCTTGAAATGCGATCAGGCGGACGGACAGTAACGATTATAAATTCAGTCATCATACATATGATAAAAAAGATTCAAGTCATTCTATTGACAACAGTTTTTTCCACACTCTGCCTCAATTCCATGGCGCAGTATGTGGACGGAGCATCTTCCGCAGGATATGACGACCCCGACAAGGTGGTCCTGACCCTGGAAGACGCCCTAAAGATCGCCCTCAGCGAAAATGTCGCCGTAAAGGTCGCTGATATGGAGATCCAAAGAAGCGAATATTCGAAGAAAGGAACTTACGCATCACTTTTCCCCCAAGTAAGCGGTTCCGGTTCATATCAGAGGACCATCAAAAAACAGGTCATGTATATGGGCGGAGACGATGATGAAGAAGGCGGTGGCGGAATGGCCAGCATGTTCACCAGCGCCCTTGCCCCTCTTTTCGAGGCCGTTGCAAAAATGGCCGCCCAGATGGGTATCGACTTTGATCCTACTGCATCCGGTGGCTCAAGCCAGCAGTCTTCAGGTGACGGCGGTATCGCTGTCGGACGTTGGAACACTTTCAATGCTGGTATCAATGCCTCCATGCCTCTTGTAAACGTTCAGTTGTGGAAGAGCATCGAAATATCCGGACTTTCGGTTGACCTCGCTGTAGAGCAGGCCCGTTCTTCACGCCTCGACATGGTGACTCAGGTCAAGCAGGCTTTCTATGCCGCGCTTCTTGCCAAGGAAGCGTTCGAGGTCTACAAGAGCGTCTATGAGAACGCTGTTGAGAATCTGGCCCTTACAGAGAAGAAGTACAAAGCCGAAAAGGCTTCCGAGCTTGATTATACCCGTTCGAAAGTCAATGTAGCCAACGCCATTCCCAATGTTTACCAGGCTGAAAGCCAGATTATGCTTGCCCTTTGGCAGCTTAAGGCCGTGATGGGTGTTGACCTTGACATGAACATTGATGTCGCCGGCTCACTTATGGATTACTCTGACACCATGTTCCGTTCCATCATGGAAGGCGGAGACGCCGAGCTCGACCACAACACGACCATGCGTCAGTTGGCTCTCCAGGCCGAACAGCTCTCCGAGACAATCAAACTTCAGAGGTATGCGATGCTTCCCTCCCTGTCGCTTGGTTTCGCGTACAGTTTCAACGCGATGACAAATGACTTCAAGTTCAGTGAGTACAAGTGGACGCCTTATTCATATGTGGGGCTTTCACTTTCCATTCCTATCTTCTCCGGCGGAAAAAATATCTATAATGTCCGTCAGGCCAAGATCCAGGCTCAGGAACTTGATCTCCAGAGGATAAACACCGAACGTCAGCTCAAGATCGCGATCCGTCAGTATCTCAACACGATGGAGTCCAACATGAAGAGTTTCGATTCAGCGAAAGAAGCTGTAGGAATGGCACAAAAGGCTTATGACATTTCAGCCAAGTCTTATGATCTGGGGAAGAGCACGATCACTGACCTGAATGACGCTCAGCTTGCGCTTACCCAATCAAAACTCGCCCAGACCCAGGCCGTGTACAATTTCATGGTGGCGAAGTCCAACCTCGAGCAGACCCTCGGAGAGGATTTCCTGGACGGGAACGGGAACGTTGACCTGGACAACATGTAAAACAAAGACCAAAATCGATAAAAACGGAAATCATATATGAAAACAGCGTTCAAAACAATTATTGTGGCCGCATCGGCCTTGATCCTTGCAGGTTGCGGAAACAAAGGCGGAAACACTTCATCCGCTCCCGCTTCTCCCGCCGGTATGCCTATGGCAAATGCGACCCCCAAAGTCACTGTAGCGACAGCTCTGAAGAAGGTCGTCCCTCAGACGGAGACTTATTCCACTACAGTTGAAGCGTTTGCCACGAACAATATAGCTCCTCAGAGCGGTTCCAGGATCCAAAAGATCAATGTGGAAGTCGGTGACTTCGTTTCAAAGGGTCAGGTCTTGGCAGAGATGGACAGGCTTCAGCTCGAGCAGTCCAGGCTTGCACTCGTCAACGATTCAACGGAACTTAGCCGTTACCGTGGTCTTTACGAGGAAGGCGGAGTGGCCAAGTCCGATCTCGAGGCTCTGGAACTCAATTACAATGTCCGTAAATCCACTTATCAGAACCTTCTTGAGAACACTATTCTCCGTGCTCCCATAAGCGGTGTGATCACTGCCCGTAATTATGACAAAGGCGACATGTACACCATGAGCCAGCCTATATATGTCCTTCAGCAGATCACTCCCGTAAAGCTTCTGGTCGGAATCTCGGAGTCTGATTACACGAAGGTCAAGAAGGGTGACGTCGTCCAGATTACTGCGGACGCACTTCCCGGAAAGGAGTTCAGCGGCAGGGTCAACAGGATCTATCCCACTGTGAACGCCATGACGCATACTGTCAATGTAGAGGTGCTCGTCACCAACAATGACCGCCAGCTCCGTCCCGGCATGTATGCCAAGGCCCTTGTGAACTTCGAGTCCAATTACTCAGTGACCGTTCCTGAAGGCGCTGTCGCCAAGCAGCAGGGTTCCGGACAGAGGGTAGTGTATGTCCTTCGCGGCGATGATACCGTCGAGATCAGGATGGTCACCCTCGGACGCCATTTCGGAAACGAGTACGAGATACTGTCGGGCGTTTCCGAAGGTGAGACCGTCATAACCAAGGGACAGACTTCCCTCAAGGGTGGCGACAAAGTCGAGGTCGTTGAATAGTTGTTGAACTTTATCTGAAAGACTTACGTTATGAGCATATACAGGACAGCGGTCAATAATCCGGTGACGACGGCCCTCATTTTCGTGGCCTTCGCCATTTTCGGAATATTCTCGCTGATGAATACGTCCATAGCCCTGTTCCCGGACTTTGACGCGAACGTCATCATGGTGATGAGTTCCTATCCGGGTGCGAGCGCGCAGGACATAGAAACGAACGTTACAAAGGTTCTGGAGAACTCCCTTAACGGAGTGAGCAACCTGAAAGACCTTTCTTCCACTTCAAGGGAGAACCTCTCGATGCTTACTCTGGAGTTCAAGTACGGAATCGATATCGATGACGCCACGAACGATGTGCGTGACAAACTGGACATGGTGAGTCAGGCGCTGCCTGACGGGGCTTCAACCCCTACAATTTTCAAGTTCAGCGCCGACGATATGCCGGTAATGATACTCTCGGCAACCGCCGAAGAGAGCCTTTCCGGTCTGGACAGGATACTTGACGACAGGGTCACAACGCCGCTGGCCAGGGTATCTGGTGTCGGTACTGTCTCCGTGTCAGGTGCTCCCACCAGGGAAATCCAGGTTTACTGCGATCCTGACAAGCTCCAGGCTTACGGACTTACGATTGCCGGAATCTCTCAGGTGATCGCCTATGAGAACAGGAACGTCCCTTCCGGAAACATAGATATCGGAAACGAGACTATCAACCTGCGCGTCCAGAAGGAATTCAAGGACCCTTCCGAACTTCTTGACATCATCGTCGGATACAGAGGATTCAACGCCGTTTACCTGAAGGATGTGGCGACAGTGATTGACGGACAGGCGGAGAAGGAGATGGAGTCTTACACCAACGGTGAAAGGGCTGCCACCATCGCTATCCAGAAGCAGTCCGGTGCCAATACCGTCAACGTCATCAGGGACATCAAGGAGCAGCTGGTCCAGATAGAGAAGGACCTTCCTTCAGACATCAAGATAACGACTGTTGTCGACTCCTCGGAGAACATCATCAACACCATCAACACCTTGAAGGAGACCATCATGATCACCTTCCTCGTAGTCATGCTCGTGGTTTTCGTGTTCCTGGGAAGATGGAGGGC
>DBWN01000056.1:0-416 GCA_002308935.1 Bacteroidales bacterium UBA1237
GGAAAGGAGATCCGTAAGGCGTTCGTGCCTTCAACTCCCGACGGGCTCATCCTGTCAGCTGATTATTCCCAGATCGAGCTGAGGATAATGGCACACCTGAGTTGTGACTCCCACCTGGTGGAAGCATTCAAACAAGGTGTTGACGTCCACGCCTCAACTGCGGCCAAGATATTCGGTATCCCCTACGAAGAGGTCACTCCGGACCAGAGGAGGATAGCCAAGACCGCGAACTTCGGAATCATGTACGGAATTTCGGCATTCGGACTCAGCCAGAGGCTGCACAACAGTGTCAAGGAGTCCAAGAAGATAATCGACGACTATTTCGCCGCCTTCCCTTCGATAAGGACGTTCATCGACGATACCCTGACCATGGCAAGGGAGAACGGATATGTGGAAACCATCTTCGGCAGGAGAAG
>DBWN01000056.1:589-6373 GCA_002308935.1 Bacteroidales bacterium UBA1237
CGTCCTAAGCAGTATAGTAAAGGAGGAGATGGAATCCGTAGTCACCCTTTCAGTTCCTTTAACAGTTGAATGCAATCATGGAAAAAACTGGCTTGAAGCCCACTGATCTTGACGACGCCGCTTTGGTTGAGATGGCGCTGGGAGACAACTCCCAGCTGGCATATTTCACTTTGTACGCCCGTTACCACACAAGCGTATGTGCGCACATATCCCGTTTCGTCTCATCCCAGGAGGAGATAGAGGACATCTGCATGGAAAGCTTCGAAAAGGCTTTCGGCCAGTTGGCCACCTTCAAGAAAGGAAGCAAGTTCTCCACCTGGATTTTCACCATCGCCAGGAACACCGCCTTCGACCACAAGAGCAAGGACAAAGTAAGGGGAAAGAACATGGAGGTGACAAAGATTGATGCCGCCGTAGCCGAAAGCGTCAATGTCCCTGACAACACCATGAGCCCCGAGGAGGAGATAATCGAGAGCCAGGACCACGAGAACTTCCTCAGCTGCATCGAGGGACTACCCGACCTGTACAGGGACGTGGCCAAAATGTGCTTCATCGACAATCTGGGTTACAAGGAGATAGCAGAGAAGGCCGGAATGCCGATCAATACGGTGAAGACGAGAATCAGCAGGGCAAAGGGCATCATCATCCGGATGATGACAGAGATGGAATAACAAGTAAGGAAAAATGGATTTCAAGGAATTCAGCGGAATAATTTCAGAGAAGTTTCCCCTCACAACGCCTCTCCAGATGGAGCAGTTCGCAGCTCTGGAAGGTCTTTACAATGACTGGAACTCCAAGATAAACGTCATTTCAAGAAAGGACATGGACGGACTATATCTCCACCATGTGCTGCATTCTCTGGCGATAGCCGCATACATGAAAGCTGTAAGGAGTCCTGAGGACTTGAGCGGAGAGGTCCTTGATCTGGGAACGGGAGGAGGTTTCCCCGGGATCCCATTGGCCATCCTTTATCCTGAAGCCCGTTTCACATTGTGCGATTCCGTAGGGAAGAAGACCATAGTGGCCTCTGAAGTAGCCAAAGCCATAAATCTTCAGAACGTCGAGGTGGTAAATGCGAGAGCCGAGTCTCTGGGAAAGACTTTTGACTATGTCGTATCACGTGCCGTCACTTCCTTGGACAATTTCTACCCGTGGGTGAAGGGAAGATTCACCAAAAGGATCCTCTACCTCAAAGGTGGTGACGTGGTTGAAGAAATCGCCACTCTCATGGGCAAAAACAGGATGAAGAAAGGCCAAGTCGGTACTTTCAGGATCCAGGATTGGGTCAATGACGAGTACTTTGAAGGGAAACTGGTCATAGACATCGCGAAAAAATAATCCCGCTTTCTCCGGTTTTTTGCTCCACCTTGCTCGATTATTGGGGTCATGATGGGTATTTTGACAGGAAATTCGTAAAAGTCTTAGCAAAATTATTTTGCAAATTGTTCTGAAAAGAGTACCTTTGCAATCCTATTCACGAAATAGGCCCACTTCGAATAATAATAAAAAGACAAAATAATGAAAAGGACATTCCAACCATCAAGACGCAAACGTGTCAACAAGCACGGTTTCCGCGAGCGTATGTCTACCCCCAACGGTCGTCGCGTTCTTGCTTCCCGTCGCCGTCATGGCCGCAAGAAACTGACTGTTTCCTCTGAGGATCGTTGGTAAGATACCCGTAAGGTAGCGATACTTACAGGAAGGGCTGGTCAATTGACCGGCCCTTCCTGTTGTATATTTGTTCCCAAGGAAACAGTCAGGACTCCTGACCCGGTTCCGCAACGGGCTTCTCACCCCGTTCAGGCCTTGCTAGAGGTGACTTCTTCGCATAGTCCTCCACGAAACTCCTTGAGTAAATTCCCCACTCGGAGAAGTCCCCGTCATCCCATCTGCCGCCTGACTTGGCGGAAGGAAGAAGCATTGAACAAGTCTCCGTCTTGTCGGAGATGGACCAAAGCACCATACTGACGGATTTCCTGTCGGACCAGTCAAGCCATTCTCCCCAACTCTCCCACGCCAAAGCGCCCTGCCCGTCAGCGTTCATGGCCCCGCATTCGGAGATGAACAAAGGAAGATTCTTTCCAAGAGCATTATCCGCTTTGGCCCTCAATTCTTCTCCATGAGTGCCGGCGTAGAAGTGAAGGGTATACATAATGTTGCCCCTGTTCTTTATGGGGTCAGATGCCGGAAGATCCACATCCTGGTCCCAGTGAGGGCTGCCGACCAGCACAAGAGCATCCGGATCATTTTCCCTTATCGCATCAATGACGGCCTCGCTGTAGAGTTTCACCTCATGCCAAGTGTCGTTCACCGGTTCATTGTAAATCTCGTAAATGACGTTGGGGACACCCGAATAAAGTTTAGATACGGCGTCGAAGAAAGCCACGGCTTCACTCTTGTGTATCTTGTGCGAATGCCAGTCGATAATCACGTAGACTCCTTGTTCTATGGCCGCATCAACGCACTCAGTGATGCATTTCCAGCCGGAAGAAGGATCCGAAAGATAACCTTCGGCAGGCTGTCCGTCAGCTCCTCTGAGATCGTCCACCCCCATTGAAAAGCGCAGCAGGTTGCACCCCGTATGGCGCACAAGGGACTTTACGGAAGAAGAGTTGTAGAAACGTGGCCATAGATTGTGCCACCCGTAACTTATTCCTCTGAGGACCACGGTATCACCTTGGGGATTGAGAAGTGCGGTCCCTTCGACATGAAGAGGATACACAGGCTTTGGTGAGCATGCGGACAAAAGAAGGCCTAAGAATGCCGATATGACGGCAATCTTCATGGTTGATGATATGAGTCTTCCAATTCGCATTATTGTCAAAGGTAACACAATTCCACGCATAAAAAAAGACGAACCGGAACTAAAACGGTTGACCCCGGAAGATACTCCTCCGGGGCCGGCCGCCTGGTGTCAATCTGTATTTCAATCGGCATTGGATTCGCCCATCCTCTTGTTGAGTTCAGCCCTGATCTCTTCCATCTTGGAGGTCGTGAGAGGATAGAACAGCAGACATACCACTCCAAGCAGGGAGCCTATGGCAGGAATGTAGCTCATCAGCGCCTTTATCGCTGTGAGTGTCTGAGGAGCCTGGACCACGGCGTCCTTGTCATAGCTGAAAATCGCCAGAACCTGCAACAGCAGGAATCCTCCCAATGCTCCTCCGAACTTCTGGGCCATGGAGGAAGAAGAGAAGATAAGGCCGGTTGAAGAAGAGCCGTTCTTCAGCTGAGAGTAATCCGCCACATCAGCGAACATCGACCATATTAGCGGTGAAGACATGCCTATTCCCAGACAGATAAGAACCTGAAGAGCAAGCAGTCCCCACATTCCTCCCTTGGTGTTCGGCAGGAAATAAATGAAGATGCTCAATACGGCTATGAAGACAAGAGCGACAATGAAGGTGTTCCTCTTCCCTATCTTCTCGGACATGGGAACAGCGAAAGTGACGCCTATCATCTGGGCGATCTCTCCGATGGTGAGGAACACAGCACAGGTCACGATGGCGCTTGTCCCGAGGATGTTGGAGAAGTAATAAGCGGCTGCGCCTCCCCTTATCGAACCGAAAAGAAGCTGGCCTATTCCCGCGCCGAGAAGCAGCCACCATGGAGCATTGGATACAAGGTCCTTCAGGTCATCCTTTATCGAAGCGCCCTCACCGAATCCTTTGTTCTCCACCTTGACTCTCTCCCTGGTGAGCATGAAGCAAAGGATGAACAGTATGCAGCAAAGAACCGCCACTACCGTAACTATGAACGTCCACTGCATAGGGGCGGCATCTCCGACGCCTTTTATCACTTTTGACGTTCCGTCAGGAAGCACCCTCGTGGTCCCGATGATGCTCTTCTCGAAAAGCCAGAAGATGCCCATCGCCACGAAACTTCCTATATAAGCGAAGAACATCCTGAAAGAGGAGAACACCGACTTTTCACGGCTGTCGTCAGTGACCGCACCGAGCATGGCCCCATAAGGCACATTGATGGCAGTATAGACTGTCATCATCAGGATATAAGTGATATAGGCGTACACATGCTTCAAGCTGTACCCCCATTCAGGCGTATAGAACGACATCACTCCTACCACTGCAAAAGGAACCGCGATCCAAAGAAGATAAGGGCGGTATTTGCCCCACTTGGACTGCGTCCTGTCAGTTATTATGCCCATTGCAGGATCAGAAATCGCGTCATAGAGTTTAGTGATTAGAAGCAGAAGCGCCGCATGTTGGGGTTTCAGCCCGAACACGTCAGAATAGAAAATGGGAAGATAGTATGAGAATATCTTCCAGAACATCGAGGAACTCATGTCCCCGAGCCCGTAACCTATCTTTTCCTTGAGGGTAGGTTTCGCCGGTGCCTTGACTAGATCCATCGGAATAACTGATACTTGGTCAACAGATACGAAGATAAGGATTATTTCTGGCGGAGCGCCAGGTTGCGGTCAATAAGCGAACACAGTCTCTCCACGGTCTTGCCGGTGGCCATTGCGTCCGGTTCCGTATTGAGGCAGTAGTCCACAAGACGGTCGACCGTGGAAGTGGCCACATGGAGTCTGGTGTCAGAAGAGGCGTAATAGATGAACACCTTCCCGTCCGGATCCTCGATCCAGCCGTTCGAGAAAAGCACATTGGCTACATCTCCGACGTACTCCCCTCCTTCAGGTGCCATGAAGAATCCTGCCGGCTCAGCTATCACTTTTGAAGGGTCGTCAAGAGCGGTCATGTACATGTACAGGACATACCTTAGACCGGAAGCGCAACCTCTCACACCATGAGCCAGATGGAGCCAGCCCTTGGAAGTCTTGATGGGCGCAGGACCTTCCCCGTTCTTCTGTTCCTTTATGGTATGGTAATGACGGTAGTTGATGATCTTCTCTTCCTTGACTTCCGCATTTGTGATATCATCGACTAGCGCCCATCCGATGCCCCCGCCGCTGCCGGCGTCAATGAATCCGTCCTGAGGTCTTGTGAAAAGAGCGTATTTGCCGTCGACGAACTCGGGGAAAAGCACAACATTCCTCTGCTGGGATCCGGACCGGAGGTCGGGAAGTCTCTCCCAGTTGACAAGGTCCTTGGTCCTGGCGATTCCGGCGCAAGCTACAGCGGAAGACAGGTCCCCTACTGGAGCGTCAGGGTCCTTCCTTTCAACGCAGAACACTCCATAAAGCCATCCGTCTTCATGGGCGGTGAGCCTCATGTCGTATACGTTCGTCGCAGGTTCTCCCCACTCGGGCATCACGACAGGATAGTCCCAGAACCGGAAATTGTCCACTCCGTTGGGGCTTTCAGCGATAGCGAAGAAGGATTTGCGGTCAGCTGCCTCCACCCTTGCGCAAACGAGGTACTTTCCGTTCCATTTCACAGCACCTGCATTGAACACAGCGTGAATGCCGAACCTCTCTTCGAGGTACGGATTGGTTCCGGGGTTGAGGTCGTATCGCCAGAAAAGCGGAGCGTGCTCTCCGGTGAGAACCGGGTTCACATACCTTTCATAGACACCTCCGGAGTATACCGGATTGTTCTTTCTTGAGACCAGCTCTTCGTGGGTCTCCACGAGAAAAGAGAGCTTTTTATCAAAATCTGAAATCATCTTCTGTCCAATAGAAACGGTTAGTCATCGGTATCATTGTCCGGATCCAAGGAACAAGGTAGCGGGATCATCGTGGAACGCAACGAAATCCTCAGAATCCTTTGACCCCGGGAAGGGTGCATAGAAGTGACCCGCCCTGTCATGCGCGTTCCTCCAAGTCAGGACATACGCCACCGGGAATTCTTTCACGACCGGAAG
>DBWN01000275.1:0-1230 GCA_002308935.1 Bacteroidales bacterium UBA1237
TGCTGTTGTAGTTGACTGAATTACCGTTGCTCTCAAGGCGGAATACTCCGTTGCCGTCGCTTCCGAGCCAAGTGTATCCTCCTTCCGTGTCATGGCACGCTGATGTGAGGCAATAACTTTCGTCACCTGGACGGTCTTCTGGCCTGAAACTGTAATACCTGAATCCGAACATGGACTGGGGGATTATCATGAGTCCGGTCTGATAGGCTGAAACCCACAGGTTCCCCTGGTTGTCTTCGAGCAGTTTGTGCACTTTCCAACCGTCTGTCTTGTATGGGATATTGGGGAAAGAGACAGGATTGAGCGCTCCGCTGCCGGGAGAATACAGCTTTATACCTTCGTTTTCCGTTCCGACTAGCAGCGCTCTCCGGTCCGGTATCTGGAAACTCCGGGGTGAAAGCAGTGACATTACCTTGCAGTTCCTTGCAGCTGCATTCTCCGCAAGGAGTACCCTTCCCAAGCTTTCCTTATATGTAAGAATACCATAGTTGGATGTCCCGATGATGATATCGCCGGAATTGCGGTCCTCAGCGAAAGATGTTGCAATTATCCTCTGGGGAAGAGAAGGGTCAAGTCCTTTCCACATGTCCTCAAGGAGAAGGTCGCCGTTGGCGTTGTACACATACATCCCGCCAAGTTCGGATCCGGCCCAGATACGGGATTTCGAGTCCACGAAAAGTGTGTTCAGGTTAACCGAGTGTTCTGGCTGCGTGAACCGCCTGCGCCTCGTGGAGTCAGTCTGGTGAGTATCCGCATCTATGAAATAAACCCCGAACTGGGAAGCTGACGCGAGAATGCCGCTCCTGCCTTGCTCCAGCGGCACTTCGGTAAGCCCAAAGATAAAGCGAGAGACATTCCTTACTCCCATTTGGAAATCGGTGAATGTGTTGTACTCGGGATCGAAGACTTGAAGTCCGGTGGAAGTGCCTATCCAGATGACTCCCTTGCTGTCTTCGTATACTTTCATAACGAGGTCACTGCCTATGGAGTTGGGATTGGACTCGTCATGGTGGAAATCCATGAAGTTTATCCCGTCGAACCGGTACAGTCCGTTGTTCGTCGCTACCCACAACAGACCGCTGCTGTCCTGGAACAGGTCGTTGATCTGGGTGTTGGGCAGTCCCGACCCTGAATCGTACAGGCGTGCCGTTTGTGCTTTCGTGCCGGCTGCAATACAGAAAAACAGTGTTGCAATTAATAGACAGCGGAGTTTCATTTGTCGTAGTGTGG
>DBWN01000275.1:1355-3669 GCA_002308935.1 Bacteroidales bacterium UBA1237
TGCTGTTTAAAATGTTTTGTTTTTAATTTTGTTTTATCGGTTTAATATTCTTACCTTTGACCGTTCCCGTTCACGGAATCAGCCGTGCCCGGGAGCAGACAACCATTAACTAATAATTAATCACAGCAGTTCTATGAGATCAAAAATCGGATTGATTTTCAGATTCGCTATCCTTGGCATGCTGGTATCCTTGCAGCTTAACGCTCAGAATATCAATGTCAAAGGAACGATCGCTGACTTGAACGGAGACCCGGTTATCGGTGCAGCCGTACAGGTTCAGAACACGACACAGGGCGTCGTTACGGGCGCAGATGGAACATATTCCATCTCAGTGCCCCGGAATGCCGTTCTTGAGATTTCTTCACTGGGTTTCCGTACCCAGACCGTGCCCGTTGACGGCCGCAGCCTGATCGACATTATCCTTGAGGAGGATACAGAAGCCCTGGAGGCGACTGTGGTCATCGGTTATGGTACAGCACGCCGTTCTGACGTGACGGGATCCATCGCTTCAGTCGGCGGAGAGACCCTCCGCGCCATCCCTGCCAACGACATTTCCCGTGCCATCGAAGGCCGTGTCGCCGGTGTCGAAATGACTCAGACCAACTCGAAGCCGGGTTCCTCCATGCAGATCCGCATCCGCGGTCAGCGTTCGCTCTCCGCTTCGAACGATCCTTTGATCGTCCTCGACGGCATGCCGTTCATGGGTTCGCTTTCCGATATCTCCCCGAACGACATCAAGAGCCTCGACATCCTCAAGGATGCAGCATCGACCGCCATCTACGGTTCCCGCGGCGCCAACGGCGTCATCATGATCACTACCTACAAGGGTGTGGAGGGACAGGACGCCCGCGTCTCTTTCAACGCATATACTTCCATAAAGAAGGCCGTCAAGTATCCCATGATGCCCAAGGACAAGTACATCCAGATGCGTGAGATGGCCCACATCTATTCCAACTCGCTCGACGAGTCCAACGATGTGTTCACCGATTGGCAGGATATGTTCTACCGTACCGGCGTCACCCAGAACTATGACCTGAACGTCACGGGAGGCACCCGTACAGGCAACTACCGTTTCGGTACCTCTTATTATAAGGACCAGGCCGTCATCCCGACCCAGGAGTACAACCGTATCTCCCTCACTGGAAGCGTGGACCAGCGCATCGGGAAATGGTTCCGCATCGGTTTCACGACCAATACGGGATACAATACCAATGACGGTAACCAGGTCGATATGTATTCCGTCCTCTCGAAATCCCCTATTGTCAATCCCTTCAACGAGGACGGCTCCTTGAAGGTCCGCGTCAACATGCCTTCGGACAACGACCAGTACATCGTTACCCGCGAAGTCGCGGAGAAGCTCCAGGCCAACGGAACCTGGGTAAACGAGACCCGTTCGATCTCTACCTACAACACCGGTTACGTCCAGTTCAGCTTCCCCTGGATCGAAGGCCTTTCCTATAAGCTGAGCGGCGGTCTGAACTATCGCAATTCCAAGGGCGGTTCCTTCACCGGCGTCGGCGTCAACGGTTCCGCCACCTCCAACAACTCCGCTTCCTGGTCTTTCAACCAGACCACCAACTGGACGGTCGAGAACCTCCTTACCTANNGCCGACAAGCACCACGTGAACGTCGTCGGACTCTATTCCGCGGAGCAGACCACTTCGCAGGGCCAGTCCCTTTCCGGAAAGAACATCCCCAACGAGCTCTTCCAGTATTACAACATCGGAAGCGCCGTGGCGTCCGACATCACCGTGAACGGCGGTTCGCACAGCCAGTACGGACTCCTCTCCTACATGGGACGTCTGATGTACACCTATGACGACCGCTACATGCTTTCCGTCGCCGTCCGTTCCGACGCCTCCTCGCGTCTGGCTCCCGGCCATCAGTGGCATACCTATCCCGCCGTTTCCGTCGGTTGGAACCTCCACAAGGAGAATTTCATGGCCGACACCCGCGGCTGGCTCGACGAGTTGAAGCTCCGCGTGGGTTACGGCGAGACCTCCAACCAGGCCATCAGTCCGTACGCCACCCTCGGTTCGCTCAGCACCACCGTTTACAACTTCGGTGACGAGAAATATGCTACCGGATACTATGTGTCCACCCTGCCGAACAGCGAGCTCGGATGGGAGTACTCCAAGACCTGGAACTTCGGTATCGACTGGTCCGTCCTCCGCGGCCGTCTGCGCGGTACCATGGAGTACTACTCGGTTCAGACCAATGACATCCTCCTTTCCCTCGGCCTTCCTTCGACCGCGGGCGTAGGTTCCTATACCGCCAATATCGGCGCCACCGAGAACAAGGGCTTCGAGTTCAC
>DBWN01000275.1:3811-4392 GCA_002308935.1 Bacteroidales bacterium UBA1237
TACGACGGCCTGTGGAACGAGGGCGATCCCTATATGGACATCCTCGAGCCCAGCACCTTCAACTCCCTCACCGGATACAAGGACGCCATCGGTACCATCAAGGTGAAGTATCACGGCGAGTATGATGAAAGCGGAGCTCCCGTCAGGGCATTCTCCTCCGACGACCGTGTCCCGATCGTAACCGATCCCAAGTTCGCCGGCGGTTTCAACACCAACGTCAGCTGGAGGAATTTCGATTTCTCCGTCATCGGTGCTTTCCAGTGCGGAGGTATCCTCCTGTCCTCGCTCCATACCGGCAACTCTTATCTGAATATGCTCACCGGCCGCCGCGGCCAGATCGACGTGGACTATTGGACTCCCAGCAATACCAACGCCCGTTACCCGAGGCCGGGTTCGATCCTCAGCGGTGACAACCCCAAGTGGAATTCAGTCCTTGCCCAGTACAACGGTTCGTATGTCAAGATCCGCACCATCACCCTCGGCTACAGCCTGCACAGGTTGGCAGCCCTCAAGAAGGCCGGCATCTCCAACTTCCGCATGTACTGCACCCTTCAGAACCCCGGCATCGTCCTCTTCTCCGA
>DBWN01000060.1:0-7354 GCA_002308935.1 Bacteroidales bacterium UBA1237
ATGGCAAGAATCAGGACAAAGGATATCGCCCAAAAGGCGGGAGTATCGCTCGGAACAGTGGACCGTGTGCTCCATAACCGCGGAGGCGTGTCGGAGAAAAGCAGGACCAAGGTGCTTTCAATCATGAAGGAACTCGGCTACGAACCCAACAGGTACGCCAGCGCCCTGGCTTCCAACAAGAAGTTCTCCTTCGCTTGCCTCATCCCTTCACACACTGAGGGCGAATACTGGGAACAGGTTGAGGATGGTCTGAAAGACGGAGCCTCCGACTTCGCGGATCTCGGAACGGAACTCTCTTTCTATTACTACGATTCATTTGACTACCCCACTTTCGACAAAGCAGGATCAAGCATCCTTGAAGGAGAGCACGACGCCGTCATCATCGGCCCGACCGTGAAGGAACACACGATGCCATTTATTAAGGAACTTGAGAGAAGGCGTATCCCCTACATCTTCGTTGACGCCATTATAGAAGGGGCTTCCCCTTTGGCGTATTTCGCACAGCACGCCATAATGAGCGGATATTTCACCGCCGGGATAGTCCTTCCGCTGAGAGTCCCGAAGGGCGGCAAGGTGGCCGTTTTCGAAACCACCCGCAGCAGCCACACCGGATCGAACCAGCAGGTGTCGAGAGAGGAAGGCTTCAGGAAATGGATCTCCGATCACGGTGCTGACGTCTCTCTGGTGAAAGTGAGCCTCCCCTCAACCAGGGACAAAGACAAGGACTGCGTGATTCTTTCGGAGTTCTTCAGTTCAAACCCGGACATAAAGACCGGAGTGTTCTTCAACTCAAGAGCATACATAGTCGGCGAATACTTGCGTGACAACGGCATAAAGGACTTCGACCTCACCGGATACGACCTTCTTCCATCCAATGTCGGATGCCTCCGCGATGGAGGGATCGCAAGACTGATCTCCCAGAGGCCTCAAGAACAGGGTTACGGAGCAGTGAAAGCGCTTTGCGAGAAACTCATTCTCAAAAAGCCGGTGAAAGTATCCAACGACATGCCGATAGACCTTCTGAACCGCGACAACGTGGAATTCTATCTTCAAGCGTAAACGCATCACACAAAGGAAACTAACACAAACACACAGAATATGATGAAAAGATTATTGCCTCTCGCACTTGCCATTCTTGTAGCAGGATGTTCCGGAAACTATACCCAGCCGGAACTAGGTAACCGGACCGCTCCCATCATAACGAAGGGCGGTTACTCTTTCAAGGACCTCAACAAGAACGGTAAATTAGACCGTTATGAGGACTGGAGGCTCTCACCGGAGGAAAGGGCCAAAGATCTTCTCGGGAAGATGGACATCGATGAAAAGATCGGGTTCATGATCATTTCCCAGATAAACATGGGTTCATCAGCACCCCAGGGCGGTGACCCCAGAGGAGGCGGCAGAGGAACTGTGACTTCAGACCTCAATGAACAGGATGTCGTCACAAACCGCAACATGTTCACCGGCTTGGCCTCCGAAGAGTCCATCAACGTGTCCGGAACCACCAAGGGTATCAAGGAAAGACATCTGAGGCACTTCATCCTGAGGGCGAACGCACCCGCCAGGGTAATGGCTGAATGGGCGAACAACGTGCAAGCGGTGGCCGAGGACACCCGTCTCGGTATTCCTGCTATCTTCGCATCGAACCCCAGAAACCACGTTGCCGTTGACAACTCCATGGGACTCAACGTCGGGAACAGCTTCTTCACCCAGTGGCCGGGAACCCTCGGACTCGCTGCAGCCGATGATCCCGACCTCATTCTCGAGTTCGCAAAGAGTGCAGCCGCCGAATGGGTAGCCTGCGGAATCCGCAAAGGCTACATGTACCAGCTGGACCTTTCCACCGAACCCAGATGGAGCCGTATCGAAGGTACCTTCGGTGAAGACGCCGACAGGGTCGCAGTCATCGCCACACAGCTTGTGAAAGGATTCCAGGGAGAGGAGATGGGACCCCACTCCGTAGCCCTCACCATGAAGCATTTCCCTGGTGGCGGTCCTGAAATGAAGGGATGGGATTCCCACTATGACTTCGGAAAGAACCTCGTCTATCCCGGAGGCAACTTCGACTATCACATCAAGCCCTTCAAGGCTGCAGTTGATGCAGGCGTTTCCGGCATAATGCCTTATTATGCCCGTCCTCATGAGACCGAATACGAAGAAGTCGGATCGGCTTACAACTACGGTCTTCTGACCGAACTTCTCCGCAATAAATTGGGATTCAAGGGTCTGGTCAACTCTGACACCGGTCCCATCAACAACATGCCTTGGGGCGTGGAGGACCTCAATTACCAGGAAAGGTATGCTAAAGCAGTAGCTGCAGGAACGGACCTCTTCTCAGGTGGAGCTGACATCAAGAACCTCAAAGCCACCTATGACGCCGGCATGATAACTGACGAGCAGATCAATACCTCAGTCACCCGTCTTCTCATCGAGAAGTTCCGCATGGGACTCTTCGAGAATCCTTACGTCGATCCTGACAAAGCCGAGAAGACAGCCAACTGCCCTGAATTCCGCGCACTCGCTGAAACGGCTTTCCGCAAATCCATCGTCCTCATGAAGAACGACGGCAAAGTTCTTCCTTTGAAGAGCGGCACCAAAGTGTATTTCGAGAGGATGGACGCTTCAGCAAGGGGCACCCACACTCCTGTCAAGCCCGAAGGGAACTGGGGCGTAGAGTTCGTTGACAAGCCTGAAAAGGCCGATGCTGTGGTCTTCTGGCTCTTCCCTGGTGCCGGTGGCGGCGGATTCCTCGGAGGCGGCGGCGGAGCAGCTCCTATCAGCAACCTTCTTTCAGCCAACAGTATGGACGTCAAGTACATAAACTCCATAGCGGCAAAGAAACCCACGACCGTAATAGTCAACTGCAGCAAGCCTTGGGTACTGAACGAGCTCTCAAGTGCCGCATCAAAGAGCTGGGTCGCCACCTTCGGCACCACTCTCCCTGCAGTGCTTGATGTACTGACCGGCAAGTTCAACCCCACGGGCAAGATGCCTTTCGCTATCCCTTCTTCACAGGAAGCCATAGAGAACAACAAGGAGGACCTTCCCAGCACAATGGAAGCTGAAGGATACTCAATGATCCCTTTGGGAAGCGGTTTAAGCTACTAAAGCAATGAAAGCCGGGACTTTCCTTGCGGCCGCACTCATCTTCTTGTCCCTCTTTCCCCTTCATGCGGAAAGGGGGATGAAGAAGGAGAAGGCACATGTCATATGCAAGGACGGTCACCGGATGAAGATACTCATCTACAGCCCCGACTCCCCTGCCGAAGAACCCTCCACAGGTGTGCTATGGATCCACGGAGGAGGATACATTACCGGAATGGCCTCAATGGCGGGGATGATGGGACGTCCTCCCGCTCTTGTCAAAAAGTACGGAGCGGTGGTGATCAGTCCGGAATACAGGCTAGCCAAGAAAGGGCGATACCCTACCGCCATAGAAGATTGCTACGAGGCACTCAGGTTCGTCTTCGAAAACGCTGAAAGTCTCGGCATAGCGAGAGAGAGGATATTCGTCGGAGGAGAAAGTGCAGGAGGAGGGCTCTGTGCCGCACTCTGCATCCTTGCAAGGGACAGGAAAGAATTCAGCATCGCTTTCCAGATGCCTCTCTATCCGATGATTGACGACCGTGACACGGAATCCTCCAGGGACAACCGCAACAAGGTGTGGAACACGAAGAGGAACCACTTCGGATGGAAAACATATCTGGGTCCGCTTTATGGGACCGATGACGTGCCATCATATGCGGCCGCTGCAAGGGAAACGGACCTTTCAGGCCTTCCTCCGGCATACACCTTCGTATGCACAGGGGAACCCTTTTACTGCGAGACTCTGGAGTTCGTGGAAAAGTTGCGGGAAGCAGGTGTGGAAGCGGAGGTGGACGTATACGAAGGGCTCTATCACGCTTTCGACATGCTGGCCCCAAGAAAGGAGGAATCCAGAAAAGCAGCGGAGAACTTCGAGAAGGCTTTCCGAAAAGCGGAAGAAGACCTTAAGCGATGAAGTATCCCACATTGAAGATTGAAGCCGTGGTCCTTTCACATTCGGGACCGCGGCTTCTTCTTTCAATGAAAGGACAGGGAGACTTTCATCAGTCGTCGGTCTCCCCCATGACTATGATAAGATGGTCATCCTTCTGCAGAGTCATGCTCCCGTGAGGGACAAGGAACTTGTCCTCCCTTTTCACCATGACCACACGGATTCCGTGAGGCAGATGAAGGTCGCGAAGAGTCGCTCCGTCCGCGAGTTCGCCCTCAGTGACCGTATGGTCACGAAGGATTCCCATTTCCTCAGGGATCTCCATTCCGAATGTCTCCACTTCAGGGTCTTCATCGTAGCTGAGTTTCAGCACGTCAGCCGCCTTGGAAAGGGTCATACCCTGTACGAGAAGCGAAAGAAGGGTTATGCAGAACACTATGTTGAAAAGTTCCGAAGAGCCTTCGATTCCGGCCACCACAGGACAAAGGGCGAACAGGATTGGACCTGCGCCTTTCAGTCCCACCCATGAGACGAACATTTTCGCCCTCACGGACATGTCCCGGAAAGGAAGAAGGCAGAGGAACACGCTGGCAGGACGAGCGACGAACATCATGAAAAGGCAAATCAGGAAGGCCGGGAATATGACGTCACCCATCTGGGAAGGCCTGGCGAGCAGACCCAGCACAAGGAACATCAGAAGCTGCATCAGCCAGGTCATTCCGTCGAAGAAATTCATGATGTCTTTCTTGTCCCGGAGCTCTACCTTGTTTCCGATGATGATAGCGGCGATATACAGCGAAAGGAGGCCGTTACCATGAAGGATCGAGGCGACAGCGTTCGAGAAGAAACCTATGCTCAGTATCAGGACCGAATAAAGCGCGGTACTGGAAAGGTTCACTTTGTCAAGGAGAAGTTTCGCTCCGAACCCTACTGCAAATCCGACCAACGCGCCTACAACAATCTGGAGAATAAGGACCCACGCACCGGTCATGACTATCGAACCGGCCACCTCTGTACCGCCTTTTGTCGCCGTAAGGACTTGGACGAGGATGATGGTGATGACATACGCCATCGGGTCGTTGCTTCCGGACTCGAGCTCCAGCATCGGCGCAAGATTCTCCCTCAGGTGCAGTCTCTTTCCGCGAAGGACTGAGAACACCGAAGCGGAATCCGTCGAAGACATTATGGCCGACAGAAGTATGCAGCCGAGGAAAGTACTACCTATCGTTCCTATGAGGCTTCCCGTCACCAGCCAAATGAAAAGACCGGTCAGCAGGATGGTAAGAAGCACACCCAGAGAAGAGAGGAGCACTCCCTGCCTCATAACCGGCTTGGTCTCCTTGAGTGAAGTCTCCAGACCGCCGGTGAAAAGGATCACCGTCATCGCGAAATGTCCGATCGACTCCGCCACTTCATATTCCTCGAACTTCAGGCCAAGGCCATCAGCCCCGACCACCATTCCAAGGATAAGGAACAGCAGCAATGAAGGAGCGCCAAGGCGTGTACCGACCTTGGTAACAAGTATAGCGAAAGCGACCAGCACTGATGCAAGGAGCAACAGGTGGTCGGAAAGCAGGTTGACAGAAAAGATCGACAGCGGAAGCATCAGTCTTCAATTTGGAACAGGTTCAGGAAACCTGTCATCATGAAGACGCTGCGGATATCGTTGTTGATTCCACGTACGATGACTTTTCCGCCTTTTTCAGCGGCCTCCTTACGGAGTCCGAGGAAGAGCCTGAGACCCGAAGATGAGATGTATGTCATCTCGCTGCAGTCAAGTACAACCGTACCTGCCGCATCAGCTTTCAGGGCCTCTATTTCCTTTCCTACTTCAATTGAAGAAGGAGTGTCAAGACGGCCGACAAGTTTGGCCGTTGTCTGGTTTTTGTCTTTGGTAATTTTGACTTCCATATCTTATATGTTTTTTGTCATTGAAAGAATGTTCTTGCCGTCTTTTCTTGCATATTTGACGCTGTCCATGATGTTACGGACAAGGAATATGCCCAGTCCGCCGATCGGGCGGTCTTCCACGCCCAGTGAGGTGTCAGCCTTGGGAACCGCGGTGGGATCGAAAGGAGAGCCGCTGTCCGATATCACGAATTCCACCGACTTGTCGTTCAGTTTGGCGTCTATTTCAATAAGGCCGTCCGTACCCTTGGGATAAGCGTACATGATCACATTAGTGACAGCCTCCTCGAGAGCAAGATTGATGCCCGTTTCGACAGACTGTTCTAATTTCTTTTCTTGGGCCACACCCTCCACGAATGCCGCCAGCAGCGGTATCTGACGGATATCATTGTGAAGAACGAGATGGCGTTCGGATTCTCCGGAATTGGCTGTATTCATATAATGGATAAATAGCATCGTTATGTCATCGCTCTGGGGAGCGTCTCCCACAAACTCGCTGATGGATTCCTTGACGGATTCGAGTTGCTCCCTGGAGGAAGATTTGACTGAAAGGGCATCAATGAGCCTTTCCTCACCGAACAGGTCGTATGAGGAGTTCTCGGCCTCTGTGATGCCGTCGGTATAAAGGAACAGGGCATCACCGTAAGAAAGGTCTGTAGACTGTTCCTTGAATGTGTTCCCTTTGATTACGCCCAAAGGGAGATTGGGAAGCACTGGAAGGGGTTTCATCGAATCCTTCATGATCAGTGGAGCGTTGTGACCCGCGTTGCAGTACCTAAGGTGACCGGTCACCAGGTTCAGCACACCGCAGAAGAAGGTCACGAACATGTCGTTCTCGTTCATGTCGGTCATGGAATCGTTCATGGCCGTCACTATCCTTTGAGGGCTCTTCTCATGAGCGGAGATCGTTCTGAAAAGGCTTCTTGTCACCGCCATGAAAAGTGATGCAGGAACGCCCTTTCCGCTGACATCCCCGATACAGAAGTAGAGTTTCTCATCCCTTATGTAGAAGTCATAAAGGTCTCCTCCTACTTCCTTTGCAGGATACATGGCGGCCGCCACATCCAGATCATTCCTCTCCGGGAAAGGAGGGAAAGTCTTGGGAATCATGGACATCTGGATTCCTCGGGCAATCTTCAGTTCTCCTTCGATCCTGTCGTTGCTGTCCTCCGCCTCCTTGAGTTTCACCTGCTCCTTTGCGGTCCTCTGGATGATGTAGATGAGGAACATCAGACCCATCAGCTGGAACAATGAAGTCCAAATGCCCGTTCTCTTGACATTGCGGTATATCTCGCTTTCAGGGATAACGATGGTCATGATCCAGCCCGTATCCTCAATGGAGGTCTTGAATCTCACCGCCCTGTTGGTGGACAGGGTTTCGGCAGGAGCAGCCAGCAATTGCCCCTCCTGACTTACGATTGTACTGTAGGAATTGGGATAAAGCTGAATATTCTCGACCATTTCCTTAAG
>DBWN01000060.1:7541-8991 GCA_002308935.1 Bacteroidales bacterium UBA1237
GGGTGGATACCGGCTCGAACCATCGGCCCTTCTCAGGGAAATAATCCGGCTCGAAACCTAAGGCAAGATCGAATATCTGCGGACTGAGGTCCAACATCCACCTGAAGAAACCGTACAGGGAGTCCGGTCTGCTTATCTCATAAGAAAGAGCCCAAGAGACATTGTTCACGGCGGCTTCGACAGAAGAAGTGATATTGTTTATCTTCAGGTTCGTGGCGACGAGTTCGCTTTCGGCTCTACGTTCAGCCTCCGCTTTCATACCTCTTCTTGCGAAACGGGTCTGGATGAAAGTCGTAGCCTCAAGAAGCAACGCAGCGACAAGCACCATGACCATGCCCTGGCGCCTCAGATTCCTGACGAAGGTATTGTCATTCAGTTTCCGCATAGGTTCAAATCACAGTCTTGTCCAAAATCTCATGGAACTCTTCCCTCCTGCATCCGCTGTCACGGTCAATGATGATCGTCTTGAGGGCAGCATAAGGGAGTATCTTTTCCTCTATCTCACGTGGAGGGACGTCCTTCCCGAAATACTCCGGCACGAAACAGTCCCAGAACCTGGAAGCTGTCGCGTTGTCCATATGGAATATCTCCTTGGTGAAAGCCTCACCGCTCAGCTTGCAGCAAAGGTATAGCATACCCAGATCGAAATACGGATGACCGTAACAGAAATCGCCCAGGTCGATGAAGTACCTGTCCTCACCCACGAAAATCGCATTCCCGAACTGGAGGTCACCATGGATAGCCGTATCAGCATCGGGGGTGTCGAGGATGAACTTCGTTATCCTTTCCTTCTCCAAGGAAGTGAAATAAGGACTGTCCGAAAGTATCTGCAAGTATCTGTCTTTCACGTTTTCGAACTGAGTGGTGTCCACGTGCACTGAATGGAGTTTTCTGCACATTGAGGCGAACTCAGCCGCATATTGGGGGACCTTGGAAGGGTTCTCCCCGCAAGCGCGTGCATAGGAGGTCTTCCCAAGGATCCTATGGAACCTGATGCCATAACGGCCGTCCCCGGTCACCACGTAATCCCCAGGTTCCGGGGTCGGTATCCCCAGAGCATAGACCTTACGTGCGAGGTTCATCTCATCGAGCGGCTGCTGTATCTTCCCGGGGAAATACAGCTTGAGCATGACCGAAGGGTCGTCCTTCAGGTCGTAGCTCTCACCGTTGGCTCCACCGCCGAAGAGAACATAGTCATCCAACGATATCTTTATCGGTTCCATCAGCAAAAAACCTTGTCTATCAATTCTACGAACTCACGGTACGCGAATGTGTCCTTAAGGTCAGAAAGCGCATCAGCTACGGCCCTGTAATGCCATTCGTGCTCCTTCTTGTCTTTCACGTGGAAAAGGTCCCAGAGCGCATCTCCGTTCTTCTCATAATCCATTGCAATTGCCCTCATGTTGGAAAGTTTGTCCCCAAGGGCGACCATCTTGGCTTCAAGGGATGC
>DBWN01000060.1:9104-9689 GCA_002308935.1 Bacteroidales bacterium UBA1237
ACCGTGTCATGAAGGACTGCAGCTGCCAGAAGTTCCTGGTCCGATGTCATTCCCGCCACTATAGCCATCGCTTCCAAAGGATGGACGATATACGGGAATCCCTTTCCCCGACGTTCAGTGCCAGCGTGAGCCCTGACCGCGAAATCTATCGCACGGTCCAGGAAACTGGTATCAAGGGGTCCGTTGGGCATCGGGCTTTTAGTCTTTACTGGTTCATGAACGGCATTTCCTTGGCCTGGCTTTCGAGGAACTCCGCCAGAGTCCCGTTGGCTTCGGATTCACCGTTGAGGATGTCGAATATGTATTTGAGGACTCCACGGCCTCCTCCGCTCTTTAGGACATAAGCGATGCATACGTTCTGCGGTCCTACTGAAGAAGAGACGATGTCCAGGTCGGTAAGGCCCATCTGGTAGCACGCTATCTGGTAAGCCCCTTCCGAGTGTTCTTTTATCATCTTGGAAATGTCCCCGAGAGTATTGCACCCGAGAGCTTTGAAGACGGAAAGATACGGCATCAGAGGAACATCTTGGATTTCCGCCTGGTTCATGGAAGCTATCCTCCGGTTGAGGTTCGCGAAGGGCTTCA
>DBWN01000218.1:0-4412 GCA_002308935.1 Bacteroidales bacterium UBA1237
CGGAGAGGACGAGATTCGAACTCGTGATACGGTTACCCGTATGCAGGTTTAGCAAACCTGTGGATTCAGCCACTCTCCCACCTCTCCAGTCCTCTGGATAAAGGGTCTTGTGAAACCGAACTATCTCCATATTGGACTGCAAAGATACAACAATCTTTTTTAATCGCAACCAATTTTTTTTGTTTCCCGTATTCTACCGCCTTTAGCAGTATTAATGATAAAAAAGGCGATGGAATAACTCCACCGCCTAAAGTGTATACTCATAAAGGGTAGTTCTACCTATACTGGGCGAACTCTACGTCCTTCTGAGCCCTATCATAATACTCTTTGCTGTCCTTGAGAGCATCAATATATTTGGCCACATCCTCAGCATTGCCCTGACGAGCAGCAACAATAGCTTTAAGATAGTTCATCTTGATGTCACGGCATTTCATTGCATTGGTAGCACCATCAAGATCGTCGTTGAGGATGTAGGCAAGGGTCTTATTGAAGCAGCATCCCTGATAGTCTTTCAGGTTGTTGAGAGCCTCAGCATAATCACCATTGAGGATGTTGATCACTCCTGTGTTTCCCTTAGCCTCATTTGTGCCGGATTTCTTGAAGTGAGCAAGAGCGGAATCATAGTCACCATTCTGCATGTCAACAACACCGAGAGCATTTTCAAGTTCCGCATCTTTGGTTTCCACGGATTCAAAAGCTCTTTTAGCCCTATTTGTGTCCCCTGCGGCAAGATAAGTGACTCCGAGGTTGAATCTTGCCCTGTCGCTGTTGTATTTGTCAGCAGCCTTCTTGTACAGTTCAATCTTCTTGTCATTGTCACGAACAAGAGTGGCAACCCTAAGGAGAGCCTCTTCGTCAAGAACATCAATATTATCATCAACCATCTTGAGGAGTTCATCACTTGTGTAGTTCTGGTATTCTACATTCGCGATAAGCCTGGCTCTTCTAAGCTCAGGAAGGACACCGGTCTTCAAGGATGTGTAAATCTCGCTCATGTTCTTGATTTCGCTTTCACGAACCGCAGGATCGCTATACATGTTAAGAACCCTGAGGATGAGATCTTTGTCTTCAATATCCGATTTGGCGACAAGCTCCTGGAATCCTTCCCAGTCCTGACCGATACTCTTGACTTCAGGATCAGCAACCTCTTTGCCTTTAGTGATCTTGTCCCAAGCCTGATCAGCACTCTTGCCCCTGCTGTCAGAGAGTTTTGCATTAAGTTTTTCGCCACCTTCGGGAGAAGCATATGCTACAATCTCAGTTCCTGATATAGACTTGCGCTCGTTGCTGTTGATCTCATCAAGGGCAGCCTGGAAATCTTTGATTGATTGCGAAGAGAGTTCCTTTGAAGCCACATCAGAGGAATTCACAGAATAACGGATCTGTCCCTCGGCAGTCTGTTTGAGGACTTCCTGATAGTTGTCCGGCTTATATCCGATGTAACCGTCTTTTTCTACCAGCATATAGGTTGTGTTGACTCCGTCGGCTACCTTCTTTACAGGAAGATTGATACTCTTTGCTTTATAGGAAGCGACTCCACGCAGTTCAAGCCTTGCGACCTCCATTCCTTCTTCATATGTGAAATGAACCCTCTCTCTGACTGTCTGTCCTGCTGAAGATATGGTCTTATAATTGTCTTTCACTTTTTCTCCTTGATACATGAAAGGCCTCATCTCGACCTCTCCGCCTTCATATACGAGCACCGGAGTAACTGAAAGTATAGCCTTGGGATGGAAGTAACCTTCAGGATAAGTAACTGTCAACGCGGCGTCTATGTCACCTGCAATAGATTCAAGAACCACAGGATCGCAGGTCACCTGAACATTATTTGCCATTTGGGCCATTTTCTCTGCTGAAGCGCAGGAAACAGCAGCGGATGCGACTAAAACTGCTGCAAGAAGACTAAATGATTTTGTCATATCAGTATATCAGTATAATTATATGTTATCTGCTATGGTGGTGTTTGAGCTACTGGTGTCAGGGCTCCAAAAACGCCATATATCGCAAATATAAGAAAAAGTTCTTAACTTTGCTTGATACAGTATCAATATGGAAACACAGGAACTCCAAAGACTCAAGAACAGATTTGACATCATAGGTAATGACGCCGCTTTAAACAGGGCGTTGGATATGGCTATTGGTGTCGCGCCAACCGATCTGACGGTTCTTGTCACAGGAGAAAGCGGAGTCGGTAAGGACGTGATACCCAAAATCATACATCAGAACAGCCAAAGAAAAACCAAAAAGTACCTCGCTGTCAATTGCGCAGCAATACCTGAAGGAACTGTGGATTCTGAACTGTTCGGACATGAAAAAGGTTCATTTACCGGTGCGTATGAGGCGCGAAAGGGATACTTTGAAGAAGCCAATGGAGGAACACTGTTCCTTGACGAAATAGGTGAACTGCCTTTGGCCACACAGGCCAAACTCCTTAGAGTTCTTCAATCGGGTGAATATATCCGCGTGGGGTCCTCAAGAGTGGATAAAACAGACGTCCGTCTGATTGCTGCCACTAACGTGGATCTCCTGACAGCAGTGGCTAACGGAAAGTTCAGGGAGGACCTTTACTACAGGTTGAACTCAGTGCAGATCAGCGTACCGCCTTTAAGGGAGAGGAAGGAAGACATTTATCTTCTTTTCAGGAAATTCACGTCGGATTTCTCAGAGAAGTACAGCAGAAAGAAACTGACTCTCACCAGGGATGCGATAAGTATGCTGACATCTTACCGTTGGCCCGGCAATATCCGTGAGCTTCAGAGCGTCGCAAATACAGTCTCCCTGTATGAAACGAGCGCAATGACGCCCAATGCCGAAAGGTGCGAAATCGATGCTGCCACCCTGTCCAAATACTTGAAAACGGACGAGTCGTCCACTCTTCCCGTCAAGTTCAATGATCCCAACAGAACTATTTCCGAAGAAGATAAGCAACAAATCTTCAAGGCCCTCTATACCTTGAACGCAAAGGTGGCCAATCTGGAGAAAATCATCTCATCAGAAGGGTACGGACGTCAGGAAACCAGACATCAGTTCGACGAATTGCCGGCAATATCCGGGAACAATTACGTCACAAGGCCGGACGCAATGCAAGAAGCAGAAGAAGATGTCGACATTCAGGAAAATGAGCCGGAAACAACAGCTCACAATCCGAGAAATGAAACAGAAGGACATCTGCCTCACGTTTCTCATTTGGCCAGAGAGGCTGAAGGTTCCCTGGCCATCAAAGGCAACAACGAGGAGTTGATACGTAAAGCCCTTGAAAAGCACGGTGGGAACAGGAAAAAGGCTGCTGCTGAACTCGGTATTTCCGAAAGGACCCTGTACCGTAAGCTTCCTCCGGAATACAGGAAAGAATCGAAATGATAAGAATAACCACCATATTGGCAAAAGCCTTATCGATATTGGCGGTGACGCTTTGTGTCGCCTCCTGCGGCATATACACTTTTTCCGGGACATCAATTCAGCCGGATGTCAAAAGTGTAACTATCAACTATTTCGAGTACAAAGCGCTTAGGGTCAACCCATCGTTGAGCAATGATTTGACTGAAGCGCTTAAAGACAAATTCAAGAAAATGACCCGTCTTGAGCAAGTGGACATGGACGGCGACCTTGAAATTGTCGGTGAAGTGACCGGATATGATACCCGTGCGACAGCGGTGACTGCTCAGGAGGTCGCAGCGAAGAACCGTCTTACGGTTTCAGTCAAAATCACCTTCACAAACCGGTTGTACCCGGAAGAAGATTTCGAGAAATCTTTCTCGGCATACGCTGATTATGATTCAATGCAGTCTCTCGACTCTGTAGAGGGAACTCTTTGTGAAGAAATAATTGAACAGCTTGTGGAGGACATCCTCAACGCGACTGTCGCTAACTGGTAACAGGCTCATCATGAACGATTACATCAATCTCAAGGCCCTCAATCTCAATGAACTTGTCGGAGTGGTCAATCTCTATCCCTGGTACGGTGCTGCCAGGAAGGAGCTTTGCAGCAGGATGGCTCAATTGGGTGGAGACGCCTGGGGGATTGAACAGTACAGCGACTCCGCCATGTATGTAGGCAACAGAGCATCCATTCTCGATCTTGTCCGGGAAAAAAGCGCCGATTATCAAGACAAAGACCTTGAAAAGCTTCTGAAGTCATACATCAACGAGAAAGACCAGGAAGAAGAATCCGGAAGACAGGTAAGAGTTGTTGGAGGAGACTTCTTCACTCAAGCGCAATATGATAAGGTCCGCCGCGAAGAAGACAATGTTTTCTCCCGTTTCGCGTCCAAAAGCAAAGGGACCAAAGAAATCGCGCAGGACGATATGCTTGGAGATGAATTCTGTACCGAGACTTTGGCTCAAATATATCTGGACCAGGGGTATTATGAGCAGGCAAGACACATTTATTCGCGTCTTCTCTTGAAATTCCC
>DBWN01000218.1:4465-11106 GCA_002308935.1 Bacteroidales bacterium UBA1237
TTTATAGAATATTAAAATAGTATAAATAAATAGTATGAACGCTTTATTTTTGATACTGACAATTGCTGTTGTCATCGCCAGTGTTCTTCTGACGATTGTCGTGCTTCTTCAGAATGGTAAGGGAGACGGCCTCGCCAGCAATTTCGTGTCGGCAAACCAGACCCTCGGTGTAAGGCAGACCGCTGACCTTCTCGAAAAGGTTACCTGGACTCTTGTGACTTTCATCCTTTTGATATCCATCATCACCACCTTCTCTCTCGGAAGGTCCGGATCCTCTACTGATATCACAGACAGGATCGAGAACACTGCTTCTGAGCAGCAGCTCGAGTTCCCCTCAACTCCCGTCCAGACTTCTCCTTCAACAGAGAACGCCAATTAACTGACAGTTTGTCAGCCTGAGGGCTGATGGAATATATTTTGACCATAGCCGTTTGTTCCATGGAGCAGACGGCTATTTGAGCATATGTCCATGGGGCAAAAAGGAGGATACTTTATTATGAATGCAAATACAAACAAAAATCTTCAATTCCTGCCCCGTTTCGGAGTAAACCTCAACGAAATGGCTTCTTCCGGAAAACTTGATCCGGTAATAGGCCGTGACGATGAGATAAGAAGGGTACTCCAAATTCTGAGCAGAAGGACAAAGAACAATCCTATACTGGTAGGTGAACCAGGAGTAGGAAAAACCGCTATTTCTGAAGGAATCGCCCAAAAGATTGTTGACGGCAATGTGCCTGAGAACCTTAAGGACAAGACCGTCTACTCTCTTGACATGGGTGCTCTTATCGCTGGAGCAAAATACCAAGGAGAGTTCGAGGAGAGGCTTAAGGGAGTCGTCAAAGAGGTTGTCGACAGCCAAGGCGACATCATTCTTTTCATTGATGAAATCCACACCCTTGTGGGTGCCGGAAAAACTTCGGGAGCAATGGATGCCTCCAATATCCTCAAGCCGGCGCTTGCAAGAGGAGAACTGAGAACCATCGGCTCAACTACCCTTGATGAATACCAGAAGTATTTCGAAACAGACAAGGCCCTCGAGAGGAGGTTCCAGATCGTCCCGGTTGACGAACCATCACCAGCCGAGTCCATCTCAATCCTTAGAGGACTTAAGGAGAAATACGAGAACCATCATAGGGTAAGTATTGAAGATGACGCGCTTATCGCGGCTGTTAACCTTTCCCACAGGTATATAACGAACAGGTTCCTTCCTGATAAGGCTATAGACCTTATTGATGAGGCTGCTTCCAAGCTCCGTCTCGAAATGAACTCAGTCCCTGAGCCGATTGACGACCTTAACAGCAAAATCCGTCAGCTCGAAATCGAGAAAGAAGCCATCAAGAGAGAGGGCGTTTCCCTTAAACTTGAGAAGATCGAGGACCAATTGAAAGAACTCGGTGCGGAAAGAGACGAGCTCATGAAGAAATGGAATGAGGAGAAGGAAATACTATCTTCCCTCCAGTCTGCTCGCCAGAAGATGGAAGACTACAAGATTGAAGCCCAGGCCGCTGAACGCTCCGGTGACTACGGTAAAGTTGCTGAACTGCGCTATGGAAGGATGGCTGAAGCGAAACGTACCATTGATGAGCTGACGGCCAAACAGGAGAAAATCAAAGACCCCATTATCACGGAAGCTGTTACACCTGAAGACGTTGCAGAAGTTGTTGCCAAGTGGACCGGAATCCCCGTCAAGAGGATGCTTGAAAGTGAGAAGGAGAAACTTCTGCGCATGGAGAGTGAACTGCACAAGAGGGTCGTAGGTCAAGATTATGCTATTGAGGCGGTATCAGACGCCGTCAGACGTAATCGTGCAGGTCTTTCCAACGAGAAGCGTCCAATCGGATCTTTCCTTTTCATGGGTACTACCGGTGTCGGTAAGACAGAACTGGCCAAGGCTCTTGCAGAATTCCTGTTCAACGACGAGAACATGATAACCCGTATTGATATGAGTGAATATCAGGAGCGTCACACTGTGAGCCGTCTTATAGGAGCGCCTCCGGGATACGTAGGATACGATGAGGGTGGTCAGCTTACTGAAGCCGTAAGAAGAAAACCCTACTCTGTAGTGCTTCTTGATGAAATAGAAAAGGCCCATCCTGATGTGTTCAATACTCTTCTTCAGGTTCTTGACGATGGTCGACTGACTGACAACAAAGGCCGTACAGTTGATTTCAAGAACACAATCCTGATAATGACTTCAAACGCCGGTTCGGAGATTATCCAGGGTTATATGGAGAACCTCCCGGACATAGATTCCGAGGATGCGATGTCCCAAATGGGAGCTATCGCAAAGAGAAGGCAGATGCTTGACGAATGCAAAGAAAGGGTCACTGAAGTCCTCAAACAGACCGTTCGGCCTGAATTCCTGAACAGGATCGATGAAATCATCATGTTCGACCCTCTGACCAAGGGTGATATCCGTGAGATCCTTCACATCCAGATGAAACAGCTTCAGGACAGGCTCGCGGAAGATGGCGTTTCCATCACATTCACAAAGGCATTCGAGGACTATATGACTGAAAAAGGATATGACCCCGCTTATGGTGCCAGACCAGTGAAAAGGATAATGCAAAGGGAGCTTGTAAACCAGCTCGCCAAGGCTATTCTTGAGGGTCGGGTCCATAAGGAGACTGCTATAGAAATTGATGCTTTGGGAGACGAGGTCGTGATGCGCAACATCGGGAAACCAACCATTGAAAATAATGCTTAAAGAGCGATTATTTCTTGGAAATCACCCACAGAGGAGCCTTTCTCTGTGGGTTTTTAGTTTACTGTGTCTGATAAGAACCGTTCGCTACAGGAAATGCAGCACTATCTCATAAATGAACATTCAATATTTCGGAATTGACCGAATATCAGCTTTTTTGTATATATTTGCATCAGATACCACAACTAAAATTAATTTAACAGCCATAAAATAATGAGAAAACTATTGTTCCGTGACGTCGAAATAGAGTCAATGAAGAGGGAATTATGGATGTCTGAGAACAAACAGAGCAGACTGACCCTTGTGACCGGCCGTTCAGGAGTCGGGAAAACCCTCCTTGCGATATCGGTTACCCAGAAGACCACAAGGCTTTACTTCAACCTCACCGACCGCCCGGAAAAAATGATGATGTCATCCTTCATTGAAGAGGTCAGGCTCCGTCTGGACACTTACGTACCCCATACGGTGAAGTCCATGACCGGTCTTCTTTCTTTTCTCTTCGATCTTTCGCAAAGGAAGGCGTTCACCCTTATCTTGGATCATTTCGACGAATACATCGGGAAGGACATCGATTCCTGCGGAGAGCTGCGCAAGAAATGGGACGAGACCCGATTTGAAGGGCGCCTCAACCTTATCATCATAACCAGGAACCCTTTCATAAACCGCAAACTGTTTTCTCTTTATGGCTCGCCCTTCCTGAACAGTGTAGACTGCACCATTTACCTGAAGCCTTTCACTGCCTCACAGATGAAATCGATCATTTCTTCTGACGGGAAATCCCTCAAAGGGGATGACCTTCTTGCCATGTGCATGGTTACAGGCGGGCTTCCGGAACTTGTCAACTACTGCCTATCAAAAAGACTTGTCAAAAAAGACGCACTTCTGGAGGATTTCTTCTCAGACGAGTCTCCTATGATCCATTATGGAGAAAAGATGCTTTCACGAATCCTCGGGAAGTCAAGAGAAGTGTACCTTTCCATCCTTATGCTGGTGGCGACAGGCAATCCTACTCAATCCGAAATCCAGGAGAAGATAGGAGGCTCCAACGTAGGTGGTCACCTTCTGAAGCTTGAAACTGAATACGGTCTTCTGACCAAGGTGCGTCCTTTAATGGCAGCAGAAGACAGCAGGAATGTGGTGCGATATACCATAACTGACGCATTCCTTCTCTTCTGGCTTAGATTTGTTGAAGGGGCTAGAACAGAATACGACATGTTCCGTACCGATCTGCTCCTTGAAAGGGCAAAGGCGGATTTCAAGGCTTTTTCGAAAGAGACTCTCAAAAGATACTTTACCCAGATGCTGTCCGAGCAGCAGCCATCTCTGGAGATAGGAGGAGAATGGAAGAGCGGTGATCCGACTGAGATAGACATCCTTGCCCTCGACAGGGAAGCAGGAAGGGCGATCGTAGTGGACGTGGAGTACGATGCGTCTTCCTTCAACAAAAAAACGTTCCTCGAGAAGGTGTCTTCAATGAGGAACGGTTCTTTGAAAGGTCTGCTGATCGACCCTAGGTTATTTACAGTGGCGGACATGTAATCCGCCTCGGGGACTATTCTCCTTTCGGCTGCTCTATTGTTTCTCCGTGCATCTCAACAACGGTCTGTTTCCAAAGATCGGTGTACCCGGGATTCGTTATACCATCAGGGAGATGTGAGGAAAACTCGCTATGTTTGAAGGTACCGTCTGGATTCTGTGCTTTTACGTTTCCGTCAACGAATTTCACAAGGAGAGTCTTTTCGAGTTCCCTCCAAGCCACGAACTGGTTCTGGGCGGTTTCGACTGAATAATTCGTAAGGAACCTTTTGACCGTAACGAAAGCATCGCCGGTATCTTCCTTCGGATCATAGTAATATTCCTTCTTCTCTGCCTTCTCTGACTCTTTCTCTGCAACAACCAGATAGAGGTCGAGAGCCTCATTGTCGACTTCAAAGACCTTTCTGAGCTGGTCCTTTTCATACTGGTCGATCTTCTGGCGGACGAAAGGAGCCATTACATTGTACATTTTATAGCATGCGTTGGAAATCCTGTTGTTGATCCAGAATGACGAAGACTCGGAATAGGTGAGCATATCGCCATTACCCTCTTGATAACACTTGGGAATTTTGGTGGTGCATGTGTAAATGGGGGTAAGGTATGACGTGGCGGCATCATCTGTACCGAACCACAAAATGCCCCCGATAACATCAGGGAAAGCGCTTCTTGCCTGACCCACGAACCAGAATCCGGTTTGCTGGGTCGCAATCGCCCTTTCATTGATATAAGTCTTTCCCTCAACCGTGAAATTCATGGGCCTCCACCTGTAAGGGAGAGCGTTACCACCGGCTCCGATATCCTGTGTCATATCCATAGGAGTGCCTTCATAGTGGTCCCTCATGACATCGGCGATATCCTTTACGGTAAGCTTCTTGGCAGGCTGGATATAAAGAGGCATCCTGTTCTCGGCGCTGTACCCCATCGCATAGTCGATGTAGTTGTAGGCATCTTTGGTCACCATTCGGCCGTTCTCGTCTTCAGCTGTAAACCAACCGTTTGAGAGGATGTTGAATGCACTCCAGACCCTTGCTTCGCAGGCTCTCATTCCACCGAAATCCAACGGGCAGTAAGCATCAGCAAAACTGAATTCGTCATCCGGTCCGTCATAGTATCCTTTCTTCTTTGCGAATGAAATCACATCCGGAGAGTAACGGCAGTTCTCGGGATCCTTGAGAGGGAATGTGGTGATTCTCGCCTGATTGGCATGTGCGCTTATGTATCCGTCAGGAATACGGCGGGCGACCCAAACGACACCCTTGTTGAGGTTGGCTCCGTTCTTCATGACCATGCCTTTGCCGATAAGTTCAAGAATCCAGACTTCGTTTTTGTCGGCAATGGTGAAGCTTTCTCCGTCCGAGTAGTAGCCGTACTCATTTGCTAGATCAGTCATCAGAGTAATGGCTTCCTTGGCAGTCTTGCACCTCTCAAGTGCGACATAAATCATGGAGCCATAATCTATCCCGCCATTTTTGTCACGCAGCTCACTTCTGCCCCCGAAAGTTGTTTCGGCAATGATAAGCTGATGCTCATTCATATTGCCCACCCTCTGGTAAGTATGTGCAGGCTGAGGAATTTCTCCTAGATATCTACCGCTGTCCCAATCGTATATCTTCCTGGTCGCACCCGCTTTCCAGTTTCCGGCCGGAGCATAATACAGCTCGCCGAACAATGCATGAGAGTCGGCGGCATATGAAACCAGGATTGAGCCGTCAGCGCTCGCGCCTTTGGTTACGATAATGTTTGTGCAGGCATCTGTTTTCGTAATTGCGGCCATAGACATGATGATGGCTGCCAGGATGCAGATTGTCTTTGTTCTTTTCATCTCTGTCCCCGACGGTTTTCCGGGTGGTCCGGCAGGCTGATACGGGGTAGTCCTGTTGTTATGAAAAATCCGTTTATTTCGTTTAGTCAGCAAAACCCTTGCCGAGGGGATGCCGGTAGCGGTTCCGTATGCACGTTTCCGTCAGTGCTGTTCGCCTCCATGAATTTGCCGTTTGTCATTAATTCATTAATTTTGCGCCAATCCTTTAAAGGCAAGGAGGAAAGGCCCATCTCATAGAGGGCACGGAAGTTGCGGAGCAAATGCTTGCGAAGACCGTTTACAAATTGCAAATCTATTAATTTTTATTGGTATGAGAAAGTTCATGACCATCATAGTGGCTACCATTTTGGCTTCCTCTGTTTTTTCCATAGGGGTTTTTGCACAGTCCCAGGATAAAAAGGAACCTTCGATGGAAGAATTGGCGAGCCAGGAAGCAGATCGTTTGGGAGAGACCCTTGATCTGGCTGATTGGCAGATATTCTATGTGGATTCCACGCTCCAGCACGATTATATCGCTCTTGATGCCGAACTTAAAGATCTACAGAAGTCAAAGGTCGGGAATACAGATATTTACGTCGC
>DBWN01000218.1:11191-11941 GCA_002308935.1 Bacteroidales bacterium UBA1237
AGAGACAAGAGAAAAGCTAAACAGGAAGGAAAGAAGTAGTATTGTCGTTTGAAGGTCTGCATTTTCGGGCAATTATTTGTATTTTTGCGGACTCAAATCAAGAGAAACGATCGCAAAAGATATGAAGGAACAGATTGAACAGCTTCTTGAAGAAATCAAGAATCTCAAATGCGCAACAGATAAAGAAGTCGAGGAAGCGAGGGTTCGCCTTCTCGGAAAGAAGGGAGAAGTAACCAGACTTTTCGAAGAATTCAGGACTATCGCCCCTGAGTTGAAGAGGGAATTCGGCCAGAAACTCAACGTTCTGAAGAAAGAAGCAACGGCTAAGATTGAGGAACTTAAAGCGAATGCGGTTTCAACAAACGCCTCTTCTTCCAAAGCCGAGGACGTAACTATGCCTGGTGACCCATATGGTCTGGGATCCCGTCACCCAGTATCAATCGCGCGCCAGCAGATCATCAATATTTTCCGGAAATTCGGCTACGATGTCGCTGAAGGTCCAGAGGTAGAGGACGACTATCATGTATTCGAGGCTCTCAATTTCCCTCCGAACCATCCCGCCAGGGATATGCAAGACACCTTCTTCGTCTCAGCAGGTCATCCCAATCCTCTTCTTCTTCGTACCCACACTTCTTCCGTACAAGTAAGGACGATGGAGAAGATGTCTCTTCCTATCAGGGTCATATGTCCAGGTAGAGTTTTCAGGAACGAAGCGATTTCAGCAAGGGCACATTGCATTTTCCATCAGGT
>DBWN01000218.1:12003-12248 GCA_002308935.1 Bacteroidales bacterium UBA1237
AGAGAAATGTTCGGCGCCGATACCCAAATCCGTATGCGTCCTTCTTATTTCCCGTTCACCGAGCCTTCAGCTGAGGTTGACGTCAGCTGCAACATCTGCAAGGGCAAGGGCTGCAATATCTGCAAGGGAACCGGTTGGCTTGAGATTCTGGGCTGCGGAATGGTTGACCCCAATGTTCTTGAGGCGTCTGGTATTGACAGCAAGAAGTACAGCGGTTTCGCTTTCGGTATGGGTATCGAGCGTAT
>DBWN01000211.1 GCA_002308935.1 Bacteroidales bacterium UBA1237
AAGAAAAAGAACTGTCCTTGACCTGGGTGACGCCGAGAGTGTCGTTCGCGCCCAGATCTATAAGATATACAGGCGTTCCGGATGTAGTGGAGTACTTCCCTACTATCCTGAAGGGATCCCTGCTACAGGAAGCAATGATAAGCGCTATCGAAAAGAAAATTATCTTTTTCATGAAGAGGAATGTCGTATCAAGACGCAATATATCCCTGTTAAAGGAACTCTGCAAAGGATTTCGGGGTTTTTATTTGAAAATCAGCGGTGAGGAGTTTGTGGAATTTGTACTTCCGCATCTTTTTTTATTCATCTCAATTCGTACCTTTGTCACTGAACTTGCAACAGATATGAAAAGAACATTACTCACCATCCTCTCCCTTGTTATGCTATTCGCAGCGAAGGCTTCCGCCCAGACCTCTTCCGACCTCGGAACCTGGAGCAGTGTCCAGATCGTGAAATCCTTCGGCGCGCCCTACGCGATGGCACGTTTCGAGCACCGTTCCTTCGACAATGTCACCGACACCGAATGCTGGTTCGCCATGGCAGGAGGCGGATACAACTTCAACAGCTGGCTGAAGGGCGACCTCAGTTACGAATACTGGCGCATTCCCGCAGCCGGGGACATGGTCCAGCACAAGGTTGTCCTGTGCCTTACCGAAACCCTCAAGCGTGAAGCTCTGTCACTCGCCCTGAGGGAGAAATATGAACTGGCATACAATCCCGGTACAGATTCATTCACAAATACTCTCAGAACCCGTATCCGCGGTCAATACAAGGCCCCGGACAGCATCTTCACCCCCTATCTGATGTACGAGTTCTTCAACAGTTTCGACACCGGGAAATGGGTGCGTTCCCTTCATTATGCCGGTACTGAAATCAGCCTCGGGAAAGGTCATTCGCTGGATCTGTTCTACATGTACCACCTGTACGACAAAGGCGACCTTCTGGCCGCCTGTCATGTTATAGGAGCTGGTTACATGTTCGTCTTCTAGTCCTCTACGGTCTCATCAGCGAGAGCCTCGGCGGCACGGACCCTGACTGTGCTGTCATAGCAGCTGAACATACTGTCGACTTCTTCTTTCCGGTTCATCTTGGAGAAGAAGCTGACTGCAGGCACGACCACAAGGCCGAGCAGCATAGCCAGTACACCCGCGTTGATAGGAGAAGTGAAATAAGGGCTGATGAAAGTCTTCCCAGTGAAGGTGCAGTACATGCAGCAGCACATCACGACTACTCCGGTTATGAATGATGCCCAGACCGATGCCTGTGAAGTGCGTTTCCAGTAGAGGCCGTAAAGGAACGGGGCAAGGAAAGCTCCTGCCAGTGCACCCCATGAGATACCCATCAGTTGGGCGATGAAAGTGACTGAACTTTTGGCCTGGATGATCGCGAGCACTGATGACACGACTATGAAGAACACCACCAGAAGACGGATGCAAAGAAGCTGCTTACGGTCAGTCATACGCACCCCTTTACGGGCTTTGGCCAATGCAGGGTCAATGATATCGAGCGTAAGAGTGGATCCAGAAGTGAGGACCAGTGAGGAGAGGGTCGACATTGATGCCGAAAGCACCAGGATGATGACAACACCGATCATCAGGTCAGGAAGTGAAGCGAGCATGGAAGGCACGATGCTGTCGTAAACCGGGGTTCCGGCAGCAGTGTACTCGATGCTCTGGCCGTAAAGCCTTCCGAATCCGCCAAGGAAATAACATCCGCCGGCCACGATGATTGCGAAGAAAGTGGAGATGAAAGTCCCCTTGTGGATAGCCGCTTCGTTACGTATGGCGTAGAACTTGCCAACCATCTGTGGAAGTCCCCAGGTTCCGAGCGAAGTCAGAAGAACGACACCAAGAAGATAAAGGGGCTGAGGTCCCAGGAAAGACACGAACGCCCCGTTGAGTGCTGGTGCAGTCTCGGAAGGAATCCGTGAGAGACTTTCAAGCGCTGTGCTGAATCCCCCGTTTCCGCTGAGCACTGACGCTATCACTGCGCAGATGCCTACCAGCATGATCATTCCCTGGATGAAATCATTGACGGCAGTCGCCATGTATCCGCCCACAAGCACATATATGCCTGTAAGTATGGCCATTCCGAGCACGCACCACACGTAATCCACGCTGAACGCCATGCTGAAAAGCCTCGACAATCCGTTATAAAGAGAAGCGGTATAGGGTATGAGGAAAATGAACACGATCACCGACGCGGCGACTTTGAGCGAATTGCTGAAGAAACGCTTCCCGAAGAAATCGGGCATTGTCGCGCTCTGCAGATGCTGCGTCATGAGGCGTGTCCTTCGTCCTAGGAGCCTCCATGCCAGCAGCGAGCCGATGAGGGCGTTGCCTATACCGATCCAAGTAGCGGCAAGACCGTACTTCCAACCGAACTGACCGGCGTACCCGACGAAGATGACCGCCGAAAAATAAGATGTACCGAATGCGAAAGCCGTGAGCCAGGAGCCGACATTGCGGCCACCAAGGACGAACCCTTGAACGTCAGATGCGGTACGGCGGCAATAGATGCCGACACCGATCATTACGGCAAAGAACAGGGCCAGTAGAATAATTTTGAGTAACATGGCGCCAAAAGTAACAAAAAAAAGCGACTATGAAGTACTCCCGAGAAGATATTTTGGCCTTTAGAACATTTTAATAAAGGCCCCCGACCGCAAATCAGATTGCGGAAGGAGGTCTTGTCGTACCTGAACTATGCAATCAAAGTCCTACTTGAGGTCTTGAGTCTGTTTTTTCAAAGCGCGTTCAGCCACTCGCATTGCGATGACGGCGACAGGTACTGTAAGTGCCAATACCGCCACCAGGACCGGAATGTTTTCTATGACCGGTACCATCAGCTGGTCATATCCCGGACGCATCTCTTCCACAGCCGCTGAAAGAGAGCCTTGTGTGTCTGTCCACCAATGGGCGGTATATGCGAAAAATGAGAATGCGAACGGGACAAAGCTCCAACGTACGCCCTTCAAAGTATCCCACTTGCAGAAATACCGGATACACTCAGCGAGCGCCGTAAGGACTGCAAAGCCGATGATGAGCGGAGAGTCGGCTTCTCCTGCTATGAGGAAAAGCACAAGCACGAATCCGTTCAGTAGAGTTGCCGCGCCGAAACCGCGCACAATGTTGCAAGTCAAAAGGTAGATGAATGCCGTCAAAAACGGAAGAAGCGCTCCCACATATGCATAGAATGCCGGATGGATTATTCCGCTTGTAGCGCCAAGAATGAAAGTAAGAAGGTAAGCTGCCGCCAAAAGCAGCAATTTCAATGCTGTTTTCATGATCATTTGTTTTTGCAGATTCTGACTGAGTCGACAGCCATGAGGATGGCTACGACCCCCATCATGGGCATTATGAGCAACTGGACGGGGTTGAACCCCTCAATCAGTTCGCTCATGTGAAGCAGTGTGAACAGGGCCATGAAGCAGGCAAGGACGGCATTGATTATCCTTGCCTTCCTGCCTCCATATGCAAGAAGAAGTATGCCAACGACGGGGACCAGATAAGTCAGGCAGACCATGAAGGCCATCATGCCTACGGGAGCGGGACCTTGTTGTGCGACGATACTCTCTCCCCAGAATGCGGGAAGGGCATCGGCCAAGGAATGTGACAGGAAACCCAAAACGGTAAGGGTCCAGAAGAGGATGATTCTGTTTTTCTTTTCCATGACTATACAATCAGTAGTTATTACTCTTGCAAAGTTATGGAGCCTCCTCCCTGAAGGAAATCCCAATTTGTGGCGATTTCGTCGGGCATATATGCCACTATTATGATGAGTCTCCCCTGTCTTTTCAGAAATCCCCGGCACTCCTGCTGAAAGAATGTCGGGGATTCATATATAAACCAGTTTGAAACTTAAGCGGCGAATCAATACTCACAATGTAGTATTTGAACCTGTTCCATCCCGGTGCATTGATGCAGTTGTTCACACTTGACTCCATCACTCAAGGCTTTTGAGCCGATGCCCTGGACTGAGCAGTCAAGATTTGTTTCTTTTGCGCTGATGCAGCCTCCAAAAGCATCTTTGCCTATCTTCATTATGGTCGAAGGCAAAATGATCTCTTCCAAAGAGGGTCAGACCTTCTTCAGCATCAGAATGAAAAACAGGAAAAAGGCGGCCAGCATGAAACTGCCTACGGCTATCAGGATCCAAGGCTTTTTTTTGGCTCTGACGCCCTTTTTGTCAAAAATAGTCCACACCCAACCGGTGATCAGCAGCAGCCACGTTATGGCAAGCCAAATATATAACAGCACACTCATTTCAATAATCGGTGAAATCCGGTCAATCGGATAATCGGTCAGACTATGTCCCGTTCACGGGACCTTAAAAAGATACCAAGGCGCTTCAGAACACCATGTCCATCGCCGCCTGCTGAGCCCTTTGGCTGTGGGTGGCGTTCATCTTGCCGAAGTTCCACTTTACTCCGAAGATCACATATCTGCCCATGACCAGACGGTAAGTGTCTTCCTTGTAGTTGGCGGTGACAGTGTGGGTGAGATCTCTTGTCTGGTTCAGTATGTCGTTCATTTTCACGCTGAAATTGAAGGCACCGATGCTCTTGTTGATCTCCGCGCTCCACTGCCATTCCGGCTTGCCGTACCCGTCCGAGTACCCTTTGTAGAAATTATAAATGATTTCAGACGACAGTTCGAACTCGTGCTTGGTGGTATAATTCCCTTGGACTCCTATCCGGGTATTGAGAGTATTCATGTTTATACTGGGATCCAGGGAGTAGCGGGCGATATTGCCTTCCAAGCTGGTGTTCAGCGAAAGGGAATACCTCTCCCGGTTGTATCGCAGATTGAAATACAGATACGGGTTCAATGAAGTTGTCCTGCTCTCCACGAAACCGCTTTGCCCGTTGTAGAACCTATCTCCTGAAGGATTCCCCCAGAAGTCGGACATGAACGCGGAATAATCAAAGGCCGACTTGTCCAGTCCCGGGAGAGTGTTCTTCGCCTGATAGTTGGCGGAAGATGAGAAAAGCGTGTAAGAGCTGAGGGACAGGAACAGGTTCTTCTTGTTGTCCAGAGGAGTCGTATAGTCCACCATGATGTAGCCGTTCGTAGCCGGTTTGCGGGCATTGACGGGAATGGAATACATGACGCCGTCAGAGTCGTACCAACGTGCCTGGCTGATGGGGGAAGCATTGAGGTTGCCGAAAAGGATGACCATCAGAGTGGAGAATTTCTCCGGGTTGCTTCTTGTCCAGTCAAAGTTGAAATAAGTCTGCGAGTATGGCTTCAGATAGATGTTGCCCAGAGTCAGTCTGGACGGATCGGCTATATTCAGCATGGGCTGCATCCTGGATGTTCCCGGCTGCATCGCATATCCTGTCACATACAGGTTGACCTCATCATTCTCCTTGCTGAATCGCATACGGAGAGTCGGCGCCAAATGCCAGTTCCACTCGTCCTCTCCGACGGTATTCTCCAAACCGAAACTCTCCGAATATGTCTCATTGTAAACGCCATACACCCTGCCTCCGAGCGTTACCCAATTGCCGTCTCCGAACTTGTACTGGGCGGTCAGATCATACTGCTGCTCCATGTATTTGTTGATGCTGAGGGTGCTGTAGTAACTGTTGCGGCGACCGTCGATGTCATATGCGTACCTGGTCTTTTCACTTTGGGACCGGGTCAATTCTCCCATAGCGGACACAGACCATTTGTCACCGACGGGTTCTGTGAATCTGACACTGCCGTCAGCGATGGACGAAAGGTTGTCCGAAAGATAATTCATGATGCTAGGAGTGGTTCCGCTGGCGGTTTTGATGATGTTGGATTCATCGCTTTTCCCGGTGCCATAGTCATAACTCCCGTTGAAACCGAAGAGCAAGGTACGGCCATTCTTGCCCCACAAGTCCCTGAAGGACAAGTCGGAATTCAGCGAAGTGTTCTTGCTCTCGTTCACGCTGACCACTCCCGTCTCAGTACTGTTCACGAAAGTCCCGTCACGGAAGGTCTGAGAAGATCCTCTGGCCGTGTTGTCAGTCTTGGAGTAAACGAAGGAAGGACGGAAATGGAACCATACCTTGCCTTCTTCCTTTTTCATTTCAAGATTGGTGCTGAGGGAGTTTGCGTACTGTTTCCCCTTGTTAAGGGCTGAAGAGTTCAGGTCGCCGTCATCCAGATAAGTCGTCCGGTCGGACTTGTTTCCTGAATCAGTATCCGTGTACTTGTAGTTGATGCTGAAGGTTGACTCCACGCCTTTGATGCGGGTGGTATTGGCGTTCAGGCCCAACTGTCCTGCAGTGGAAAGTCCCTGCCCCAGGATACTGATGACGCCGTCTTCGTCCATTCCGCTTACTATCATGCCGGAATCATCGATGTTCTGGCCGTTGGCGATGAAGGTCAGCTGGTCCTTCTCTGAGTAAGCTGACACCAATGCGTTCGCGCCCCATACGAATCCCCTGTCATCCCTGAGGGGATTGTCTTCCGATGAGTCTCCGAGAGTGGTTCCGCCTTTGAGCCCGATGTTACCGAACCATCCCTTTTCGTATTCCTTCTTGAGGGCGACGTCCAGCACTTGCTCCTTGCCGCCGTCCTCGAGTCCTGAAGCACGGGTCTGCTCGCTTTCGCGTTCAATGACGCGGATCTTGTCCACTACTGAGGCGGGAAGGTTGTTCAGAGCTGTGCTCTGGTCATTGAAGAAGAAGGTCCTACCGCCGACGGTTATCTTGTCTATCTCCTTGCCGCCGAACTTGACTTTGCCGTCAGGGGTGATTTCCATTCCGGGCATCTTGAGCAACAGATCCTTCAGCATCGCGTTCGCGCCTACTCTGAATGAGGAGGCGTTGAACTCCACAGTGTCCTTTTTTATGATTATGGGATTGCCCACATCTGTGACTGTAGCCGCTTGCAGGAAGAGTTCATCGACCTGCAGCCGTATTGTCCCCATATTCACCTGCGCTTCCCTGAAATACCTTTCCCTGATGAAAGGCTTGTAACCCATCATCTCGACATGGAACTGATAACTGCCGAAAGGCACTTCATCCAGTTTGGCTTCACCCTTGGAGTCAGTCAGGGTGAAATTGGTTATGGTGGTATCTTTTGACGGAATCACGTATATTGAAGCGAACGGGACAGGCTCACCGGAAAGGGAGTCGACGACCGCGACTTTAATTTCGCTCATCCGCTCCTGATAAGCGCTTTCATTGAAAATGAAAACCTGTGCCCATGAAGTCATCCTAAGGCACATGATGAACAATATGACAGAAAGTATCTTCTTCATAGTCAATTGTCTACTATATTTGGAGCAACGATGATCTATGGCAGATATGTGGAGAATACTTCTGCAAGGTCAGGGTGATTGTCACGGAGGAGTATTTCACCGGTGTCACCGTCAATCAGGATATACATAGGTATAACGGAGATGGCGTAGTTTTTCCAGACTTCGCTGCTCCTTCGTCCTCCAAGGTCATCACGGATGGTCATCCAGTCAAACTTGTTGTCCTGAAGGTAAGATTTCCACCTTTGTTCACTTTCGTCTATCGATATCGAAACGATTTCGAGTCCTTTTCCGTGATATTCGTTATAGAGTTCCTTCATCTGCGGGAAGGCTCT
>DBWN01000144.1 GCA_002308935.1 Bacteroidales bacterium UBA1237
CTTTTGAAGGACATCTCGAGGACGGACCTGTATTCGTTTATGTCGGCAACGGGAGAGAAAGGGTGCGTTTCCCTCTGGAAAAGGGGACAGTCAAAGTGGACATCGACGAAAGGACGGAAAGCGGCACTCCCTTGATGCCTCAGGAGTATGATTGCTCCCGGCATATGGACCGCCGGTTCCATAAAGGGCACCAGATATGCCACCCAAGCATATGAATTGGGAAAGAAACTCTGATCACAGAACAATCTTTAGCAGTATGACGATAAAAGAGTTCAGGGATACTGTAGTGGGCGGAGTTCCCGCAAAGGTGATCAAGAAGTTAAAAAGCGAAAGATAGTTTGGTCCCGACAGCACCGGAGAATGGATCGACGGTGGGCTGAAGGGATACTTGCGCCTCTTTGGGCATTTCCCACCCGAACAGTCTCTTTATCGGATGCACGGTCCTGTATCCGATCTGTGCGCTGGCTATCCCCACAAGAGCGCCGGCGACGGAGTCCCACCACCAATGGCACTGATGCGCCACTCGGCTGCATCCTACTACAGTGGCGGCAGAATAAGCCGCGATTCCCCATCCCCATCCATACTCTATCCTCACCAGTTCAGCCGCATTGAAAGCCGTTGCGGTGTGTCCGGACGGGAAAGAATTGTATGAAGTGCCGTTGGGCCTTTGCTCTTTGATCAGCAGTTTGAGGCTGTTGACCATGATTGTCTCCGACAGGATGGAAGTGGCCGTGGCTATGAGGATGTCAGGATAACCGTCAACGCTTTTAACGCCTACAAGGTCCAAACCAAGGTCCATTACCAGCGGAATGTACTGTACATAGTCTTCGTAATAACCTGTATTCCTTTGTGCGTGTCAAGTCACAAAGGACAGGATAAGGACCAAAGTCAGGAGACACTTTCTCATCCGGAACAAATTCTTCAGGGAATAATACTGGCAAGGACAAATATATGGAAAAAGTATTTCATAAGTTTCCTTTCGGGCTTATGACTGTGGAATACGATGCTTCTGTCTCTTGTCTTTACTGATACTCCAGTCCTTTGACAGCAACGCCGATATTGACGGGAAAATGCTCCATCCTGCCCAGGGCAGCTTCCCGGATGTAGCTGCTCTTCAGATAGATATTGAAGTCCATTGTCATTTCCCACGGCTTCCTCTCTTCCTCGGGCTTGGCGAGATAGGCCTGCATGGAATCCTCATCACGTCCAACTATCTGGAAGGCAATGAAATATCTCCCGGGATCCAATAGGATCGTCTCTTCCGGCCGGATGTCAAAATCCTGCGGCCTGTCCGATACTGCAACATCAAAATAGATGGGTTTATGAAGAACGTTGACGAACGATTCCTTCTTTTCATCGATACTGTAAATGTTGATGGAGGCTACACACCCGGGTATATGGTTGCTTCGGACAGTCAGCTGGATATTCTTCACAAGAAACGGTCTTCTTGTCTGTGCTACTGATCCCACTTCCCGTCCCACCGGATGCTCACCCACTAAGTCAGTGCTGACGGCTCCTATTTTTTTCAGCACGCTCGTTCCGGGGCGTACCAAGTATTTTTCTTTAGTGTTTCCGCCGATGGATACGGCCGGAGGAAGCTCTTGACTGTGAAGGACGATGACCACGTTGTCGGCAGGACCAGTGACGGGAAACGAGGCGGGCTGATAAGATACGTGGAAGAAGTCCAATGTGTCGCGGGGAACCTCTATCTCAAAACGGCCATCGGCTGTAGAGATGGTACCGATCTGGAATTTGGGCACGCCTATCTGGACATATTCGACGCTTTCGCCCTGTTCATTGATGATCCGTCCCTTGATGCTGACACGATCCTGCGCCCAAAGAAGCGTGGGGATGAACGCTAAGACCAAAAACAAGTTAATCCTCATAGATGTCCTCCTCCATTTCAGTGCCTTCCGGGTCCGGCATGTAGCCCAGAATATCGCCCGGCCTGCAGTCAAGTACTTTGCAGAGTTTGTTGAGTGTCGTGAAACGTATTGCCCTGCCTTTCCCTGTTTTGAGCAGGGAAAGATTGGTCATTGAAATGCCGATTTTCTCGGACAACTCCGAGAGTTTCATGTGGCGCTCCCAGAGTATTGTATCGAGGTTGACGGTAATCATATCGCGAGTTTGCTGTCTTTTGCTGCCAAGTAGGCCATTTTGTAAAGGCCTGCGAACAGGAGGACGATCAGGGGAATAAGGATGGTGTTGGACTCCAGCATCAACTCAGATTCTCCTCTGACTACTGCGCTGTAATTAGAGTGGACAAAGGTGAGAAGCCCTGCGACCAATGCGCCCCAGCGGATAAGTGAAATATTGGATTGAGGAAAGACGTCACCTTCTTCAAGCCCCTTGTTAGTCCGGTACAGAAAAACGCAGCATAGAATGTAAAGAAGTGTGATTCCCACGAAACGCGCCAGGAGGATGAAGATCTGCCAACTCTTGATATCAGGGTTCCAAGTCAAAGGATAGATATAACTGTCCACCCATAGCTGGGCAATCATCTCCCAGTAAAGATAGGCAAGTGTAATACCTCCGATGATGAGTGTGGCGATGGAAAGCTTCTTGATGCTCTTCTGAGTTGAATTGTTCATATCCTTGTCCATTTGAATTATGCTGCATCAATAGACAAAGATAATGCCAATTTTACGAAAAACATAAAAGGCTTTTATGAATTTCATAATGAAATTCGGATTCTGCAGGACATACATTATTCCTGAATTCGTCTTGACCCAAGAATTACTTTATACGCTTCGCATACGGCCTCAGCGTGTTTTTCTACACCTACGCCCAGCGCAGTATCGGTGCGGCCCGGACCAGCACCTATTACGCCTTCGCCCCCTTCATCGGCGCCTTCCTGTCCTTCGTGTTCCTGAAGGAGCAATTGAGCGGACTTTACTTGGTTGCCCTATCACTGATGATTGCCGGGGCGGTTTCCGCGTGGCCGATACCATCGTCAGCAGTCATATCCACAAGCATCACCACTTCCTGACCCACACCCATGACGGAAGTACGCACACGCACGAAATCATTCATGCGCATGGACATAATCATTATGTGACAGACAAACGGCACGTGCATCA
>DBWN01000161.1 GCA_002308935.1 Bacteroidales bacterium UBA1237
ACCGCTGAAATGCATCACTACAGCAAAGCCTGGATTTGCGATTCCAGATCTTCCGGAGTCACGACAGGTTCGAAACGGGCCACGACGCGGCCTTTGCTGTCAATGAGGAACTTGGTGAAGTTCCACTTGATATCCGGATTCGAGGCATAGTCAGGATTGCCTCTGGAGAGCATTCCGTCCATGGCTTTACCCCTGTCGCTGTCGCCGAAACCGGCGAAAGGCTTCTCGGAGTACAGCCATTTGAAGATATCGTTGGCATTCTCGCCGTTCACGTCGGATTTGGCCATCAGAGGGAAGGTCACTCCGTAATTGAGGCGGCAGAACTCCTCGATCTCCTCGTTGGTTCCGGGCTCCTGGTGGCCGAACTGGTCGCATGGGAATCCGACGATGACGAGACCCTGGCCCCTGTATTTCTTATACAGGTCTTCAAGTCCTTCATACTGAGGGGTGAAACCGCACTTGGAAGCGGTATTGACAATCAAAAGCACCTTGCCTTTATAGTCGGCAAAATTCACTTCCTCACCGCTGTTGGATTCGGCCTTGAAGTCGTAGATCGTCGTAGTTTTGTTGCAGGAAAGCAGGCATAGGGCTGCACTGACTATCCCAAGGATTCTGCGGATACGCATAACGTGTCTATTTGTTGGTTTGTTTTTCGTTCAATTGACGGATGATGCCGTCGAGCATGCAATAAAGCCCGGGGACCGTTTCAGGAGTAACGGTCTCGCAGAGCACGGAACTCCCGATCGCTTCGGGGACACACATCAGTTTCTTCTTCATCCCGCATCCCTTATCCGTGAGTTTCACGATCATCTGACGGCCATCTTCCGTTCCCTTGGCGCGGGTCAGGATACCTTCGGCCTCCATGCGTTTGAGGAGCGGAGTGACGGTATTGGTCTCAAGCATCAGCCGCTTGGCGATGTCATTGACCGGCTGCGCGTCTTTCTCCCACAGCACCAACAGCACCAGATATTGCGGATAGGTCAAGCCGTATTCCGAAAGGTACGGGTGATAAGCCTGGGTGATAAGACGCGAAGCGGTGTAAAGCTTGAAACAGAGCTGATTGTCGAGTTTGAACCTTCCGTCCATTACAGCATCTCTTCAATATCCTTCTCGAAGGACTCAGGCTCGGCCACAGGAGCGAAACGCTTGACGACGGTTCCGTCACGGTTGATCAGGAATTTCGTGAAATTCCAAAGGATATCGCTGTCCTTCTCAACGCTCTTGCTGAGTCCCTTCAGAAGCTTCTGCGTAGCCTTCGCCTTGATCCCCTTGTATTCCTCCGAAGGAGCAGCCTCCTTGAGATAGGTGAAAACAGGGTCTGCGGCAGGTCCGTTCACGTCGATCTTCTTCATCAGAGGGAAGGTGACTCCGTGATTGATGCGGCAGAACTCAGCGATCTCCTCGTCACTTCCCGGTTCCTGATGCGCAAACTGGTCGCAAGGAAAACCAAGGATTACGAGGCCTCTATCCTTATACTTCTGATAGAGGGCCTCCAAGCCATCGTACTGAGGGGTGAATCCGCATTTGGAAGCGGTATTGACTATCAGGAGGACATTCCCTTCATACTTCGCGAAGTCCACCTCTGCGCCCTTGTTGCTCAGGGCCTTGAAATCATAAATCTTTGCCATATTATCTATAAATTATATCGTTCACGATGCAAATATACGACAATTATTTTATATCGCAAGCGATATTTTAAGAAAAAATGAGAACAGCCGCTCTTGCAATCTTGGTGGAACCACAAAACTTTTGCCTCTTGGCATGACCATCAGATTTGGTGATTCCGATGGTTATGGGTAACTTAGTAACCATGAAGAAGATACTCACTATCCTGGCTGCCATGTGCGCCATCCATTGCTTCTGCAATGCCACTCCGATGCACGGCGGAGATAATACTGAAACCATTATAAGCCATAGTACTATGACAAACGAACAATTAAGGGAAAAACTTATTATGGCCCTGGACGACATGAAGGCCAAGGCCATCGAGATGGGTATCCAGGGCGTTGCCACCGCATCTGTCCTGAACAAGGGAGAGACGGTTGACTGGATAGGTGAAATGAAGGTTGTCGGAAGTCCTTACAACCAGAAAGGAGGGCTTAATCTCGTTGCCATCGCATGGTCCAAATGCGGGGAGGTCATTGCGACCGAAGCCGACAGCGGTGATCCGAACCATAAGAAAATGATGGGTGAACTGGGATTTGTAGGAGGTGCCTACGATGAGTTTGAAGGCTGCAAACTGGCTTTTGCATTCAGCGGAGCCACTTCAGAGGAAGACCTGGTTGTGGCCAAGCACGGCATCGAGAAGATGAAAGCCTATATGTCAGACCGGCAAGTGACTGTCCAGACCGTAGATTATGAGCCCCTTTCTACGCCGCTGAAGAAGGACCAGTTCATACAGGTCACCATCGTAGTAGACGATATCCATCGTGCCGCCAAGGCCTGGGCCGCCCTCCTCGATATCCCGGAGCCGGAGATTTGGGTGAACCATCTGGAGAGCAACGGGGAGTATCCGTACACCTACCGTGGCAAGGATATACCGTGCGACTTGCAGATGTGTGTGATTGAAATGGACAACTGGGTACTGGAACTGCATCAGGTGGATGGAGAGCCCAGCACTTTCCGCGAATTCCAGAACAAGCATGGATTTGGCGTCCACCACTTGGGATTCGAGGTAGGAGATGCTAGGAACGAGGTGATCCGGGAGTTGAAAGCGATGGGCTTCGATACGGATCGCACGATAGGCATCTATCCCGGCAGCAGCTGGACCATCGTGGACAGTGAGGATGTACTGGGAGTCAACCTCAATATCAAGCCGAAACGGTAACCTGCACATGCATGGACCAGGATAGATTGGGAAACTCCGTTTTTATACGTATCTTTGAAAACACATGGATTAATGTTCACTAACCTAAATAATCAATAGAGATGAAAAAGTTATTACTTCTAGTCATGATGTTTGCAGCATTGTCTGCATCAGCTCAGCAGAGAAACAACGTAGTGCCGTCATTTGCCGGAGCCGTTGAGGATTTCAAGCCGAATCTCACAAACCAGCTGGGTCGTCAGTACCCTATGGTCAACTCCCAGGGCGCCGTCCGCGCACAGCTCCGTGCTCCTCAGGCCAATTCCGTCCAGTTGGACATCGGTGGTAAAAGGTATGAGATGGTCAAGGATGAGAATGGTGTATGGACCGGGACTTCCGACCCTCAGGATGTCGGTTTCCACTACTATCAGCTCAATGTCGACGGAGCCTCGGTACCTGATCCCGGAACCGTCTATTTCTTCGGTGCCGGCCGTTGGGGCAGCGG
>DBWN01000174.1:0-396 GCA_002308935.1 Bacteroidales bacterium UBA1237
GATCTGCTCTGCATCAGTACCCAGGCTTGCGGGCCGATGATGTGAAGGACTCCTACGAATGGCCGTGGCGACCTTTCCACTATGGAACGGATCTCTCCTTCCTTTCTCATGTCATGGAAAAAAGTCTTGGTTATGGCGACCTTTACCGTATCTCCGTTCAAGGCTCCTTTTGACCTGGTGGACTTCACAAAGACATCAAAGTCCTGATCTTTGATTTTGACGAATATATTTCCGTCACGGTTCATCTGCACCGTGCCTTCATATTCAATGTTGCTCTTTAGCTTTTTGTCTCTGGAGGAATGCCTGTCTGCGGGAGAAGAATGCCCCCTGCCTCCCTTGTTCTTTTTTTTGCTGTTGCTGTACATATGAGAACGAATGTGGCGTTTTACAAATTTA
>DBWN01000174.1:533-4377 GCA_002308935.1 Bacteroidales bacterium UBA1237
GTAATCACGCGAAAGATTGTTAAATTTGCAGTCTTATCAGATAACAAAACAATAACGGATATATGAACAACAAGAAAGTATTGCTGATGATCCTTGACGGCTGGGGCGAAGGCCGCCATGACTATTCCAACGCCATCTGGGCACAAGGAACACCCTTCATTGATTCCCTCCGTGCCAAATATCCCTTCGGACATCTCCAGGCATGCGGAGAGTACGTAGGACTTCCTGACGGACAGATGGGCAATTCCGAGGTGGGACACATGAACCTCGGTGCCGGAAGGGTCATTTATCAGGACCTCGTCAAGATCAACATGGCTTGTCGTGACCATAAACTTCTTGACAACAGCGAAATAAAGGCTGTATATGATTACGTGAAGAAGACCGGTAAGAAACTCCACCTTATGGGTCTGACTTCAACTGGCGGCGTCCACTCATCTCTTGACCATGTTTATGAGTTCCTCCGCGTAGCGAAAGAAGAAGGCATTGAGAACGTCTTCGTTCATGCATTCATGGATGGACGTGACACCGACCCCAGAAGCGGTAAAGGTTTCCTCGAGGACCTCGAGAAGCATATGGCTGAAACCACCGGAAAGATCGCTTCCGCCTGCGGAAGGTTCTATGCGATGGACCGTGACAAGAGATGGAACAGGGTCAAGGAAGCATACGACCTGCTGACTGAAGGCAAAGGTGACAAGTTCACCTCCGCCATCGAGGGAATCCAGGCTTCTTACGATGCTGATGTCACTGACGAGTTCGTAAAGCCGATCTGCGTCACTGATGCTGAAGGCAAACCTCTCGCTACAATTGAAGAAGGCGACGCCATCATATTCTACAACTTCCGTAACGACAGGGCAAGGGAGCTGACCACCGTCCTCACCCAGAAGGACATGCCTGAAGAAGGAATGAAGACCATCCCTTTGTACTACTGCTGCCTCACTCCTTACGACGCTTCATTCACCGGAGTCCACATCCTCTTCGACAAGGAGCTTGTCGACCAGACTCTTGGAGAGACTGTCGCAAAAGCCGGAAAGCGCCAGCTCAGGATCGCAGAGACCGAGAAATACGCACACGTGACATTCTTCTTCAACGGTGGAAGAGAGGAACCTTTCGAGAACGAGGACAGGATCCTTGTCGCTTCTCCCAAGGTCCCCACATATGACCTTCTTCCCCAGATGAGTGCCCCCGAAGTCGCCGAGAAGCTTATCGACGCCATCAAATCCGAGAAAGAGGACATGATAATCCTCAACTTCGCCAACGGTGACATGGTAGGCCACACAGGTATTTATATGTCAGTCGTGAAGGCGGTAGAGTGCATCGACCGTCTGGTCAAAGATGTAGTCACCGCAGCCATTGAGCACGACTACGCAGTGCTTCTGACCGCTGACCACGGAAATGCCGACTATGAGGTCAACCCTGACGGAACCCCCAACACAGCACATTCACTCAACCCTGTCCAGTTCATCGTGATCAATGCAGGTGATGATGTGAAAGAAGTGAAGGACGGAGCACTTTGCAACGTGGCTCCTACTATCCTCAAGATAATGGGCATCCCTCAGCCTGCCAAGATGACTGCAGAGCCTCTTATCTGAAACCGGGCAAGGACAGATTGACCGTCCTTCTGAAATATACCATTGCCGCGGCAGTAGTCAATCCTACAGTCGCGGCAACTTCTTTTTAATGACTTGACAATAATCAGTCCGTGATATTCACCAAAGGTATAACCATTTTTATACCTATGTTCCTTCCGTGGTCAAAAAAGCCGTTTCTTCCGGTCATCTCATTGAATCCCGCATAACGGAGACGGCTCAAATGATTCTGATACGCCCTGTTGAAGAGATTCTCCGCGAATATGCTCACAGATGCTCTCTTTTTCCCTTTGATAATTATATCCGTGCCGGCAGTTATGCTGAAAACGGTATATGAGGGGGTCTTGAACTCGCCATCTGCAATGTGGTTCTGGGCCAGATAGCACTCCATGCGCAGAAGTGCCTCCGCATTACGTAGGGCACGCCCCACCTCACCGAATTCATACATGATCTCAGAAGTCCATCTGGGAGCCGGGGTGAAGGGCAGCCAGCGTTCATCTCCTTTCTTGCCGACTTTTCTGGAATCCACCATAGAAAACGAGTTCCCAAGATGAAGGGCTTTCAAAGGATGGACATCGATAGTGGCTTCTCCGCCAAGAAGACGCGCATCGCCCTGTACGAACATGTAGACAGGGACTCCTTCATCTGAGATATCCCCTCTGGGAGATATGTAGATATAGTTGTCAATACTGCTGACAAAAGGAGAAAAACCCAATGATAGCCAGCCTGCAGTGTAATCGATCCCAAAATCTCCTTGGAGGCTGTATTCGGGCTTTAGGGAAGACGTTCCCACCTCATAACGGAATGTTCCCTCATGTTCTCCATTGGAACAGAGTTCGTTGATTGAAGGCGATCTGTATCCTCTTGCGATGTTCAGGCGCACGTCCAGGCCTTCAGCCGGATGCCAAACAGCACCCAAACTTCCTGTCACCGCATTGAAGGATCTCTCCAGCTCAGAAAACCTGTCCTCCATCGCTTTGGAGTCAAGACTCCTGTGATCGAATCTCAGACCTCCGCTCAAGTTCCATTTGCCCACATCCTCCGAAGCCGTGATGTAAGCCCCTGCGTCAGTCATGCCGTAATCAGGTATCAGAGCCTCTTCTCCAATATTTTTGGACCATTGGAACATACCGGCGGCTCCCGTCACTATTTTCAGGGAAGTCTTTTGCGGAAGGTTGTACCTCAAATCCCAGCTGACTGAAGAGAGCTTCATGTCAAGTTCGGCTTCGTCGTCTTCTTCATACTCCTGCCTTCTGTTCTGCTGATATGCAAGGTGGAAGGTAAGAGAACCTTCACCCATATAAAAGTGGTCGTCAAGTATCGCTCTGTAATGGTGTATTTCCTGAAAAGGGACTCCATGGGAATAAGACCACCTGTCCGCCTCAATGTCTTCCTCCATTTCCGGCATTGAAGGAGTCTGATGGAAGTACGTCAGGCGGACATGCGAGCTGCCCCACCTCCGGTGGATTCCACCCATCAGGGATGCCGCCCTTTCGCGGTATTGGGAATTCGGGACGAACCCGTCAACAGGATTGGCGTATGAATGTGCACCACGGTCGCTCAACCTTCCGCTCCATACGGCTCCGCCTTTGTTCCCCTCAAAAGAGAGGGAATATCCGGCAAGTCCGCTGGCGCTTTGGTATTCAGTCGTGAGCTCTGACAGGATTGTCCCGGGCGCAAGCTCAGGAGCGCTTTTGAAAATCACGACACCGGCCAGAGCGTCAGATCCGTACATTATACTGGCGGGACCTTTGAGTATCTCGACGCTTCCGACCGAATTTCCGTCCAGTTCAAGCCCGTGCTCATCGCCCCATTGTTGGCCTTCCTGGCGTATTCCGTCATTGACAACTACCACTCTGTTGTAGCCCAATCCGCGGACGACAGGTTTGGAGATTCCGGGACCTGTAGATATCTGTGAGATTCCGGGATATCTGGCTATGGCTGATACTATGTTTGCGGATGCCTGCGAATGGAGGGATTTCCCGCTTATATAAGAAAAAGGGACCGGAGACTCCCTTAGCCTTGTCGGGCCTGTAAGTCCGGTTATGACAGCTTCGTCTATTGCAAGCGTGTCTGAAAGATGTCCTTCTGTATGAGGATCAGTCTGGCAATATGATATGATGGAAGCCAGACAAGTGGCTGCACATGACAGCCAAAACGAGAGTATTATTTTCATTGATATTGTTTTTCATCAGACTTTACCTCCCCTTTGATCCGGGACGCATTCTTTGCATACGGTCCGGAAAGGGAGAGGAAAA
>DBWN01000002.1:0-284 GCA_002308935.1 Bacteroidales bacterium UBA1237
CCGATGATGATCTACTTCTACGAGAAGAACGCCGAGACCCTCTACAGGTACATCGCACCCGCTCCTTCAAGAAGTACCGTCAATATCCCTTATTTCGTGTCCAACGGCTATGCGGTCTTCGTTCCGGATATCGTATACGAGGTAGGACATCCCGGGGAGAGCGCTTACAACTGCATCGTATCCGGCGCTGAAGCCATGTGCGACCAGTTCAGGTTCATCAACCGTGACAAGATGGCCATCCAGGGACAGAGCTGGGGCGGTTACCAGACTGCATGGCTAGTGAC
>DBWN01000002.1:326-2869 GCA_002308935.1 Bacteroidales bacterium UBA1237
GCCTACGGCGGCATCCGCTGGGAGTCAGGCAATGTGCGTGCCGTCCAGTATGAGCACGGGCAGAGCCGAATCGGCAAATCCATGTGGGAGGACGGCGGACTCGATCTGTATATCGAGAACTCTCCGGTCTTCCATGTCGACAAGGTCACCACTCCTGTCCTCATCATGCACAACGACGCCGACGGAGCGGTTCCGTGGTATCAGGGCATTGAGTTCTTCATGAACCTCCGCCGTTTCGGTAAGCAGGCCTGGATGCTCGAGTACAACAACGAGGCCCACAACCTCTCAGAAAGGCGTAACAGCCGTGACCTCTCAGTCAGGTTGCAGCAGTTCTTCGACTATTATCTGAAGGACGGCCCTCTTCCCGCTTGGATGAAGACTGGAGTGCCTGTATGGCAGAAAGGTCAGTATTATGGCTTTGAGGAGGCGGAATGACCCTTTCTCTATGAGAAAGACACTTGCCGAGGAAAGGTGAAGATTTTTTGAAAAGTTTCAATAAACACTTGAATATTATAAATTTTTGCTATATTTGAAGTGTCAGAACCGGAAGGGTTTACCGATTGGGATCCACCGGTCAATTGAACGAGAAAGCAACAATTCACTATCCATTTAATTAATAAGATTATGGCTTACAAAATCATTGACATCCAGGGCATCGGCGAAGTATACGCCGCTAAGCTCATTGCAGTTGGTGTAGAGACTGTCCCTCAGCTTCTTGAAAGAGGCAAGACCCCTAAGGGACGTAAGGATCTTGAGGACGCTACCGGCATCCGTCACGACCTCATTCTCACATGGGTCAACCATGCTGACCTGTTCAGGGTCAAGGGTATCGGCCCTCAGTTCTCAGAACTTCTCGAAGCTGCAGGTGTTGACACTGTAAAGGAACTCGGACACCGCAATGCCGCCAATCTCGAAAAGACCATGCTTGAGGTCAACGAGAAAGAGCATCGTGTAAAGAGGGTCCCCACCGCTAAGGAACTCCAGAAGATGATCGACCAGGCCAAGGAAATGCCCGGCGTAGTCACCTACTAGAAAAAGGATTTTTAAGGTATCGGATGGCTGGTCTTTTGGGCCAGCCATTTGATTGATACCGAAGTCCGTCGCCTCGCATGATCAATAATAAAGGACGGACAACCAGTGTGTTAGAACGTGACTGAAAACCAGATTACCATTATTATGAAATCCATTATGAAGACTGTCCTCACCGGGGCGGCCGCTGTCGCCGTTATCTCCGGATGCGGATCCGGGAACACTGACGGAGCGTACAGCACTCCAGCCATCCCGAAAGACCCCAAGATTGAAGCCAATGTCGAAAAGACCCTGAAGGGCATGACTCTCGACGAGAAAGTCGGACAGCTTGTCCAGCTTTCCATCTCCACCGTCATGGATGATTCCGGAGAGAAGGTCGATGAAGCGAAGCTTGATGAGATCATCGGAACCTACAAGGTGGGTTCCATCCTCAATGTCATTCACGACAGGGCACATAGCGCCGCCTATACCGCGGAGGTCGTGAAACGCTTCCAGGAAGTGTCCATGGAGAAAATCGGTATCCCTTGCATCTACGGCCTTGACATGATCCATGGAGCCACTTATCTTACTGACGGTACATTCTTCCCCCAGGAGATCAATCTCGCCGCATCTTTCAATCTGGGGAACGCCACCAACATGGGAAACGCCCTGGCGTATGAGACCAAGGCTTCGCTTACCCCTTGGGTGTTCTCGCCGGTGATGGACCTCGGACGTGACGCCAGATGGTCAAGGGGCTGGGAGAGCTGGGGTGAAGACCCTTATCTTTCCGGTCAGATGGCAAAGGCCGTCACAATTGCCGACCAGGGAACCGATCCCAACCACATTCCTTTTGACAAGGTGGCCGCTTGTGCCAAACATTACCTGGCTTACGGAGTTCCGTGGACAGGGAAGGACCGTACTCCTGCATACCTTTCTCCGCTCGATCTGCGTGAGAAGTTCTTCGAGCCTTTCCGTCAGAGCATAAGGGCTGGAGCCCTCTCAGTCATGGTGAACTCCGCTTCCATCAACGGAATCCCCACCCACGCCAACTACGAGCTCCTCACGGGATGGCTCAAGGAAGGCCTCAATTGGGACGGAATGATCGTCACCGACTGGGCTGACGTCAACAACCTCTACACCAGGGAGCACACTGCCGCGAACAAAGTGGAGGCTCTTGCCCAGGCCATCAATGCCGGTATCGACATGATCATGGACCCTTACGACAAGGAATGCTGCACCGACATCAAGAAAGCCATTGACCAGGGGCTCATCCCCATGTCCAGGATAGATGACGCTGTCCGCAGGGTCCTCCGTCTCAAATACCGTCTGGATCTCTTCGAGAACCCCGTTTGGGACACTTCAGTGTATGAGATGGGCAAGGCCCAGTTCAAGACTGACGCGCTTCAGGCTGCTCTTGAAGGTGAGGTCCTCCTGAAGAACGATGGCGGAATCCTTCCTCTCAAGAAGGGTACAAGGATTCTTGTGACAGGCCCTAACGCCAATACCATGCGCTCACTCAACGGCGGATGGTCCTA
>DBWN01000002.1:2953-4350 GCA_002308935.1 Bacteroidales bacterium UBA1237
GTCACTTACAAACCGGGTTCTGACTGGCAGGCTGAAGACGCAAGTGGAATCGCCGCTGCAGTCGCTGCCGCGAGGGGAGTGGACGTTGTCGTAGCCTGCATCGGTGAGAACAGCTACTGCGAGACCCCCGGCAACATGAACGACCTCAACCTTTCCAAGAACCAGAAGGATCTCGTGAAGGCTCTCGCCGCTACCGGCAAGCCTATCGTGATGATTCTCAACGAGGGCCGTCCCAGGATCATCGCTGACATTGAGCCTCTCGCCAAGGCTGTCGTCGATGTGTTCCTGCCCAGCAACTACGGAGGTGACGCACTCGCCCTTCTTCTTGCCGGTGAAGAGAACTTCAGCGCCAAGATGCCCATCACCTATCCAAAGCACATTAACGCTCTCCATACGTACGACTACAAGGTGTCCGAGAACGTGTCCACAATGTCCGGAGCGTACAACTACGACGCGAAGATGGATGTCCAGTGGCCTTTCGGATACGGTCTGAGCTACACCACATTCAAGTACAGCGACCTCAAGGTCGTCGATCCCAAGACAGGGGAAGAAGTGGCGGGACAGTCCTCCAACGCAGGAGGAAGTTTCGATCTGGAGGCTCTCATCCAGAAGTACTCGGCAGGGGAGGAACTTACTCCCGAAGAGCAGAACGCCCTTGCCCAGGCTTACGGCAGCCAGCGTAACCAGGGAGAGGCCGAGGAAGTGAAGATAGCGGCTTCATTCAGCCCTGAGGACATCCTCAAGGTGAAAGTGAAAGTCACCAATACCGGTGACCGTGCAGGAAAAGAGGCCGTCCTTCTGTATTCCAGCGATGTGGTCGCCAGTGTGATCCCCGACAACCGCAGACTCCGTGCCTTCACCAAGGTTGATCTCGCTCCCGGTGAAAGCAAGGAAGTGGTGTTCGAACTTCCCGCCAAGGAACTCGCGTTCGTAGGTCCTGACGGCAAATGGAGAATCGAGAAGGGTGACTTCCGTCTCACGGTTGAGAACCAGTACGCGATGCTGAACTGCACCTCCACCAAAGTCTGGAGCGGACAGAACGTGGAATAAGAGCGAGGCATCATTAAGACCTTATAAAGCAAGCCCCTTGAAGATACCGTTCTCCAAGGGGCTTGTCATATCTGCTAAGGATATCCTTATTTCGTTGAGAAAGCGAAGATGCAGTGTGAAGAATAGGTCTCACCGGGACGCAGGACTACGCTGGGCCACTGGGGCTTGTTGGGTGAGTCAGGGTAGTGCTGGGTCTCAAGGCAGATACCTGTCCTCTGCTTGTAGACGATGCCCTTCTTACCGGTGACCGTTCCGTCAAGGAAGTTTCCGGAGTAGATCTGGATACCGGGTTCATCGGTGTAGACCTTAAGGTCGATTCCGCTTGTGGGGCAGTAGAGGTCGACGGC
>DBWN01000002.1:4499-5053 GCA_002308935.1 Bacteroidales bacterium UBA1237
GTGCGGTCAACTGGAGTGTAGCTTGAAGAGTTGACCCACATGATGTCATTCACTATCGAGTAGTTGGCGGGATCACCTGCGAGGTTGAAATAGGAGTGGTTCGTCATGTTGATGACGGTAGGTGCTGAAGTGGTAGCCTCGTACTTGATGTCGATCTTGTTGTCGGCGGTGAGGGTGTAGGTCACATAGGCTTTCACCTCTCCGGGGAAGTTGCTGTCGCCGTCAGGGGAGACCCTGAGGAGCTTCACGTGTGAAGCGTCGGCTTCCACCAGCTGATACACCTGGTACTGCCATCCCTGGGGTCCTCCGTGGAGGCAGTGACCGAAGTTGTTCTGGGGAAGCTGGATGGTGTTCCCGTCGATGGTGATCTTGCCCTGGTTGATACGGTTGGCGTAACGTCCGATAGCTGCTCCGAAGTCGGAGGCGTTGTTCTCGGGGAAGTAGTCGCTCACCTTGTCGAAACCGAGCACCACGTCCTTGGGTTCACCGTTCTTGTCGGGGACTACTATGGAAACGATCCTTCCTCCGAAGTTGGTGACGCACACTTCCATGCC
>DBWN01000112.1:0-2463 GCA_002308935.1 Bacteroidales bacterium UBA1237
CCTTTCACCAAGTGGTGATGATCACCCCCTGACAAGACGGAGACTGTTCGTGACCACGAGCACTGAGCTCATGGCCATGGCGGCAGCACCGACCATCGGGTCAAGCACCATACCTCCATGAGTGGAAAACAGTCCGGCGGCGAAAGGAACCGCTATCACATTGTAGAGGAAAGCCCATACCAAGTTTTCTCTCACTATCCTGACGGTCCTCTTGGAAAGATTGACCAGCTCCCCTATCTTACCCAGATCCTGAGATACTATCGTCACCATCGAAGTTCCGATAGCGACATCGCTTCCCTTGCCCATTGCGACGCTCAAATCGGCATGAGCGAGAGCCGCTCCGTCATTGATTCCGTCACCTACCATCGCGACCTTATGACCGGATTCCTGAAGTGAAGAGATCTCCTTTGCCTTGTCAGCCGGAAGCATAGAAGCGGAGAATTTCTCGATTCCCACCCTGGACGCGACAATTGAAGCCGCCTTCGGATTGTCACCCGTCAGCATTACGGCATCGATACCGTTCTGCTTGAGAGATGATATGGCTGCAGCAGAAGACTCTTTCAGTGAATCCTCTATAGCAAGACTGGCCAGGAGTTTGTCCTCCCTATGGAAATACACCACGGTGCATCCCTTTTCAAGCCATTCAGTCTCTTCCGGATCAGGTTCCCCATTGTGGTTGTTGCCCACCGCGAAAGCGTAATCCCCTACTACAGCACCTATACCTTTTCCGGGGCTTGAGGTGAACTTTTCCACGGTGGAAGAATCTATCGGTGTCACATCCCCAAGGTATCTTACAACGGCTTCAGCCAGAGGATGTGATGACATCATCTCCAAGGCTTTCAACACGGGTTTGTACTGTTCGTCAAGCCACTTGGCCGCGGTAACTTCCGGATGTCCCACCGTTATGGTTCCGGTTTTGTCGAATACCACGGTGTCAATATCCTTCGCTACCTGAAGAGCATCCGCGTCCTTGACAAGAATACCTTTTGAAGCCGCGTTTCCTATTCCGGCTATAAGCGTAGTGGGCGTCGCAAGACCCAAAGAACATGGGCAAGCGATAACAAGGACTGTAACCATGGCAAGCAGTCCTCTGGACACTCCGTCAGCAGGAGAAAGGACAGCCCACAGTATGAATGTCAGAATGGAAATTCCTATTATGACTGGGACGAATACTGATGCTACCTTGTCAACAGTATGCTGGATACGGGCTTTGCTGCCTTGGGCATCCCTCACCATCTTTATGATTGAGGATAGCATCGTATCCTTTCCGACTCCGGTCGCTTCGAAGGTGAATGCCCCTTTTCCGTTCATTGTACCGGCGAAGACCTTTCCGCCTTTCTCTTTGAGAACTGCGACAGGCTCTCCAGTAAGCATGCTCTCGTCGACATAGGATTCCCCAGAGACTACAATTCCGTCGGCAGGTATCCTGTCACCAGGCTTTACAGTGACATGGTCTCCTTCCGAAATTCCCATCACGGGTGGCTGCAGGTCCATAAGAGCCCTGATTGAAGCCGTTGTTCCGGCTTTGGCCTTCTCTTCCAGAGTCCTTCCAACAAGAATGAAGGCCACGATCATAGCCGAAGATTCGAAATAAAGTCTCGGCTCAAGTCCGCGTGAAGTCCATATCTGAGGGAAAAGCAGGTTGACCATGCTGAAGATGAATGATATCAGCGTCGAAAGAGAAACAAGGGTATCCATCCCTGTAGAGAAGTGTCTCGCCTGACGGAATGCCGTCAGATGGAATCTTCTCCCGCAGTAGAAAACGCAAACGAAAGAGAGGACTGCCATGACATACCCTCTTCCAGGGAAGTCCTCGAATCCCATTGAAAGGAGCATGATAATGGCAGCAAGGACAAGAGCCGTCCACATGTCACGTTTGAGTGACCGGTAGTTGTCCTCACGGGTTTTGTCCGCCATCTTCTGGGCAAGAGTCTCAGGATCCTCATCCAAGGGTTCATCCTCGGGAACGACCAGATCATACCCTTCAGCCTGAACGGCTTTCTTGAGTTTCTCCGGAGTCGTCACCGACGGGTCGTAATCCACTCTCGCCATATTGGAAGCGAGGCTTACCGCCACTTCACTTACGCCCTCCTGCTCCTTGAGGGTGTTCTCCACCCTGGCTACGCAAGCGGCGCATCCCATCCCTTCAACCGGGAAATTCTTCCTTATAATAGTAGACATCGGTTCTTCTTAAGAAATATGCGGCAAAGTTACACCGCTTTCGGGAACTGTCCAAAAAAGTTCGGGCCGGACATCCACTGATGGGCATCCGGTCCGAAGACTTCATCTGGAAAAGCATTACTGCTCGTCAGGTCCCTGTTCAGGATTCTGAGGGCCACCCTGACCATAAGGATTCTGAGGACCGCCCTGACCGTAAGGGTTCTGAGGGCCACCCTGCTGGGCACCGTACATATCCTGAGAAGCGGCGTTCCATGCCTGGGTCAAAGCCTCTGAATAACGGTC
>DBWN01000112.1:2518-3819 GCA_002308935.1 Bacteroidales bacterium UBA1237
TTGTCGCCGTAGTCCTTGAGGTTCTTGTCGGACTGGAAGCACAGAGCGTCAGCGCTGTTGATCTTGTCGACCCTTTCCTTCTCAGCCTTGTCGGCAGCCTCATTGGCCTTTGCCTCGTCACGCATCCTCTTGATCTCGTCATCTGACAGACCTGAAGAAGCCTCGATACGGATCTTCTGCTCCTTGCCTGTAGCCTTGTCCTTAGCGGAAACGTTGAGGATACCGTTGACATCGATATCGAAGGTCACCTCGATCTGAGGGATGCCCCTAGGTGCGGGTGCGATTCCGTCAAGATGGAAGACACCGATCTGCTTGTTGTCCCTTGCCATAGGCCTTTCACCCTGGAGAACCCTGATCTCGACAGAAGGCTGGTTATCAGAAGCTGTAGAGAACACTTCGGACTTGCGGGTAGGGATGGTGGTATTGGACTCGATGAGCTTTGTCATGACACCGCCGAGGGTCTCGATACCGAGTGAAAGCGGAGTGACATCAAGAAGGAGGACATCCTTCACATCACCTGCGAGCACACCACCCTGGATTGAAGCGCCGATAGCGACGACCTCGTCAGGATTGACGCTCTTGTTGGGCTCTTTGCCGAAGAAGTTCTTTACGATCTCCTGGACCTTAGGGATACGGGTGGAACCACCTACGAGGAGAACCTCGTCAATGTCTGAAGCGGACATGTGGGCGTCTGCGAGAGCCTTGCGGCAAGGATCGATGCTCCTCTGGAACAGATCGTCGCAGAGCTGCTCGAACTTAGCCCTTGTGAGGGTCTTTACGAGGTGTTTAGGAACACCGTCAACAGGCATGATGTAAGGAAGGTTGATTTCGGTCGAAGACATGTTGGAGAGCTCGATCTTGGCCTTCTCAGCAGCCTCTTTCAGTCTCTGGAGAGCCATAGGGTCCTTCTTGAGGTCGGCGCCGTAGTTCTCGGCAGCGAACTCTGAAGCGAGCCAATCAATGATCTTCTGGTCGAAGTCATCACCTCCAAGGTGGGTATCACCGTTGGTTGACTTGACCTCGAACACACCGTCTCCGAGTTCCATGATGGAGATATCGAAAGTACCGCCACCGAGGTCGTAGACAGCGACCTTCATGTTCTTGTTCTTCTTGTCAAGACCGTAAGCCAATGCAGCTGCAGTAGGCTCATTGATGATCCTCTTGACATCGAGGCCGGCGATCTTACCAGCCTCCTTGGTAGCCTGACGCTGTGAGTCTGAGAAGTAAGCCGGAACTGTGATGACAGCTTCGGTGACCTCCTGACGGAGATAGTCCTCAGCGGTCTTCTTCATCTTCTGGAG
>DBWN01000112.1:3852-4044 GCA_002308935.1 Bacteroidales bacterium UBA1237
CCTGGGGGTATTGTTCTCACCCCTGATTACATGATAAGGCACCCTGGCGACTTCCTTGTTCACCTGATCGAATGTCTCACCCATGAACCTCTTGATAGAGAACACGGTGTTCTTGGGGTTCGTGATAGCCTGACGTTTTGCGGGGTTTCCGATCTTGCGTTCTCCGCCGTCAGTGAAAGCGACTACAGAGGG
>DBWN01000015.1:0-5125 GCA_002308935.1 Bacteroidales bacterium UBA1237
GCGCCCTCGGTGTCAACGACCTTCCCGCAATGAACCGGAGGAAGAGTGATCCATTCACCGCCTCCATGGCGGAAACGAAGCCCCTCAGACCCCATGGTCTGGATGAACAGCTTGCCAGGATATGCATCCGTGAATGAGACGTCCGGAATGTTCTGCGAGGAGAACTTCACGATATCGCTGACCTCGACACTCTCCCTTCCGGGGGTTCCTTCCAAAGCGGAAGGCTCGAAGTACACAAGCGCTCCCTTTGAGCCCAACTCCTTGGCTATGAGCCTGTGACCGGCAGCAGGGGAGTCGAAGAAATACACTCCCGGAACGAAGTCAAGCTCCGAAAGGAACTTAGGGACCTCGTCCTTCCTGCGGAGGAAATGCCTCTTTGGAAACCGGCTTCCACCAGGGGAACCCACCCTGCAGTACATCCTCTTCTCTCCAGAAGGAGTAAGGCCGTGGGTGCACCAGATGATGCTCGTACCGCCGGAAGGAGTGTTGCTGACGAACCTAGGGTCACAACCGTACCTTTCCAGATCTTCCCTTATCTTCATCCCTTCCTCTGAATCATCCAACGACACCTCCGGATAAGCCTTCCAGCCCATCCAGGAGAGCATGGTCATGATATTGCCGCAAGTGCCGCCCACTTCACGCAGCACCTCCTTCTCGATAAAGCCTCCGCGCTTGGAAGGACCTTCGGGGTAATCCCTTACTGAAATGATGTCCAGGAAATAGATCCCGGAGCCGATAATCGTCTTTTCCATACCCCTATATACTGCACTCCGGCGGTTTTCTTACAGCCCGGCAGATCATTCTTTCACGAAGGATGCGCCTTTACCCAGACGGGACATAGCATCGGCCATGTCAATGACGGCTTTCACGCGCTCCATTACCAGCGCTTCGTCCTGAATGTCGTCGTACTTGAAATAGAACGACACGGATGCCTTGTCCTGGAGGGTCACGGTCAGTTTGGCGCGGTGCTTCTGGCCTTCAGCCTTCATTTCCAGACCCTTCTCCCTGAAGAGCGGCCTGAATACGGCCGAAACGCCGGTGACCATGACCTTTATTGCAGCGCTCTCCTTTAAGAAGTCCAGTCTTTCAATGCCTATTTTCCCCTTTATCGTCTGTGAAGCCTGAAGGAACAGCTTCTTGAACTTCACATTCTTGGAACGGGGCGAGGTAAGGAAGTCATAACTGACAGTGTATGAGCAGCTTAACCACAACATGCATTCGTGGTAACACTGTCCCTCATCGAAATCCTCTCCATAGCGGAGTCTTTCCCTGTATTGTTTGATCGGATTGACCGCTTCTTCTACTATCTGCTCCACGCTCACCGTGGACAAGTCTATTGGATGAATCATAGTATCTCCATTACGCAAACTCTACCGGAACGCTCCATCCAGGTGTGATGGGCGTCATAACATCTTTGATTGCAGCATACCCAGGCTATCTTGCAGCGCATGCCTGCAGGTATCGAAGGCTCCGGAGCATATCCGTCAGTGAGGATGAGAAGGCCGTCATAACCGTTCTCATGCGCATAGTCTATGGGCTCCTGGAAGGAAGTCCCTCCACGTCCAAGGACCACAGTCTCCCTCATGACCGACTTCAGTGACTGGACCGCTTTCACTCCGAAATCGAACTGAATGAGGTCAACGGAGGAAAAACCGTATCTAAATGCGCTGTTCACGACACCGTAGAAATACTCCAGATCCCTTGAGGAGATGGATCCGCTGACATCCACAGCGACGAGAAGCTTGGTCTCGAAACGGCGTATGGAGCCCATGTTCTCGAAATCGGTCCTGCGGTTGGGGCGCATACGTGTAAGACGTCTCTTTGAAGAAAGTATGCTGCCCCTGAATCCCGAAAGCACGTTCCTCCAGTCTATCTTCGCCCTGGCTGAGGCCTTGATCTTCTCTACCAGCGAGCCGGGAACGGAGCCCCAATCCTTGATATCGCCTATGACCTCGTCAATCATGGCAGCGGTAAGCTCGTCCTCTTCCCACAGGCCTGACAGTGCGGTGTCATGGTCCCGATTGTCACGAAGCCTTTCAGCGGTCTCGGGAGAGGAACCGGAATTATCATTTGTCCCCGCGGAGGGAAGATTTTTGCCGTCACCCTTCCCGTCACCCTGACCATCTCCTGAAAGAAGTTCCTGGATACGCCTTGAATACCATTCGTACTCTCTCCCCGTCTCGAGACGGTAAGTCGAAGGATCTTCAATGTTGAAATAAGAATACTTGAAGTTGTCCCCGATCGTTATGTTGCTCCCGACGGCTATGGCCTGAAGGCAGCACCCGTCAGGTTTACGCTGGTAGGGATGCTTGAGAAGTATCCTCAAGGCTTCCGTCTTGAGTGACTCCTCGACAGCCTCGTCACTCATATTGTCCAGATAGCCGGGGTTGTACTCGATTCTCCTTCTGCCCGACCTCAAGGGACAGGCCATCGAGGTGTTCTGCTCGATGCTGTGTGTACAGACCGCCCTGAAAAGGGCCGGTTCCGTCAGGAACCAGTTCTCGATTATTTCTGTAAGGCTCCTGCTCATTTGCCTATGCTCCTTATGTAAAGCACCATGGACATTGTGAGCACTCTGCATTCCCTCGCCATGAAAGAGACGGCATTGGGATAAGTCTCGTTGACATAGATGTCCGCGAAATGCGCCGCTGCCTCCTTCCTTTCCTTCATCAGGAAATCGAAGTACTTCTCTGCGTTCTTGCTTACAGTGGGGACAGAAGTCTTGGCGACCTTCTCGACTTCGAGGTGACGGTAGATTCCGTCATTCACAGCGGTGAGTTCGTGGAGCTTATAGCTTCTCAGTTTTTCCATATTGGCCTCCAGATGGTAAAGGACGTCCTTGCCCGAAAGAATCCTGTTGGAAGAGACGTTCTGGATAAGGGCACTGGCGGCCTTGGGACCCACTATGGAGGAGATCGCCTTGATGACGACAGGGGAGATCTCACCCGCGGAAAGGAGTATGTCGCTGACCCTCTTCCAGCCCCTCCTGTCCGGAATCTTGTCGAGTCCGGTATCGGCGCCTTCCTTGGCGTCAGGTCCCTTGTCAAGCCAGAAGGGGTTCTGCCTTATGAACTCCATCACCCTTGGATCCACTCCGTTCTTGTCCGCCCAAAGGAGCCATTCCTCAGCCGTGGGACGGAAGTTCAGGACGTTGAACCTGCTCACAAGAGCGGGGTCCAGGTCAGTGAGCTGGTACTGCTGGCCTGAATTCACCGCGGATATTATCCTGCTCCCCGGAGGAAGGCTCCTGCCGGCGAGGGTCCTGTTGAGCGCGAGGTCCATGATGGTCTGGAGGACTTCAGGGCGTGCCCTGTTGAGCTCGTCCAGGAAAAGGACTATGGGTTTACCGTCAAGAGGAAACCAGTAGGGAGGCATGAAGTCGGTCTTCCCCGAAGTCTCATTACGGTTCGGAATGCCGATAAGGTCACCTGGATCGCTCATCTGTCCAAGGAAGAGAGGGACCACTTTCATCCCTTTCGTCCTGTAGTACTCGGTAAGAATCTCGGACTTTCCGATTCCGTGGTCACCGACCAGCATTATGTTCTGGTCTGAGGGAGTGATGTCAAGAAGAGCAAGAAGCTCTGTTATGTTGATATTCGCGTTCGCCATTCAGTGTTGTATTGAAAGTGTATATGCAGAAACATGAGTAATCAAGCCGCAAGGCTTTCATAGAGGTCCTCTTCACGACCGATACGGTTCACTTCTGAGAGGAACGCCCTGTCCTTGTTCCTTGAGAAAGAGCCGCGAGAAAGGACATATTCGTCCAATCTCCACCCGCCTATGTAGGCCTTTTCAGCTTCTTCTTTCTTGAGAGGATATTTCTCGAACCCGCACTTGAGCGCGAGCCTTATGGAAGGAATGTTGAAAGGAAGGATTTCGAGGGTGATATCACTGACTGCCTCGTCGGAGAAGATCTCCTCCACCACAGCCTTTACCGCGTCGGTCATGAACCCGCGTCTTCCGAAGTAAGGATTGACTGCATATCCGAGGGTGACCGACTTCACTCCTTGATATTCTCTCTCGACTACCTGAACGGCGCCTACCATAAAGTCAGTCTCCCTGTCCACCACACCGTAGAGAGTGTATCCGTCAGTTCCATAATTGGAAGAGATGTACCACCTCGCTTCCTGTAGGCAGCAGAAAGGATCAATGTCCGCCCACAAAGCAGTGTTCCTGTCCCCGAAGATGCGGTAAAGATCCTTGACGTCAGATGAGGAACAAGAGTCGAGTTCCTTTAAAATGAGTCTTGAAGTGATTATTTTCCCTTTCATTTGAGTACCGCACGAAATGACGTGCACAACTATATACTGACAATGGGAAGATTTCTTACGGGGAAGGGGCCAATACTTCCGGAAGGTCCCCGGTGGAGCCGGGAACCCGGGAAGGGGAGAGTGTCAAGCCGCGTCCAAGATACGGTTCTTGGTCTTGAACCATCGGGAGTAGACCTGATTCACGCCAAGGCCCGTTATCTGGGCGATCTCGGAAGAGTCGAACCCGTCCAACTTGAGGCTGAGAATGGTTCGGTCAGTGTCGTTACCCGCGGATTCGAACAGCTGCGAAGTCGTCTCTCTAAGAATCAGGCCGCCGTCCGCAGTGAAATCCCCGACAGGGTCCACCAAAAGGAACCCGTCCTCGTCCAAAGGTATCTCACACGAAATGTCAGCGCGTTTCTTTTTGTTTGACGCCCACGTGTTTACACGGTTTCTTGCAATGACTCCGACCCAGGTCGCGAACTGCGACTTGGAGGGGTCATAGACGTGACGGTATCGCAGAATCCTCTCCACGGTCTCACCCGTCATATCCTCATAGTCCTCGTTGGTGAAGTAGTTGCCGAACTTGGGGCAAGCATAAGCCGATACGGCACGGGAAGCATAGTCCCAATAATGGGACTCGTTGACAATCAATGATTTTTCCGTCATCTTACAACTCGTTAGAAATAGTATTCCCGAGAAACGAATGAATATGTGAAGTGCGTAGAAGAATACCGGGAGGTGTTGTCCCGGAGGGTACAGCTCATTAAAAGAGCCAAATGTTGCAGGGGGTCAGACTGGATCTGAGACTGGAAAAAAGCTTATGACAATGCTTGGTTATGTAATTTTCACAAAGGTAGTAATTTTATTGGAAA
>DBWN01000015.1:5274-8236 GCA_002308935.1 Bacteroidales bacterium UBA1237
CCTTTAAGACTTCAGGAGGGTTACCTCCTTATCGACGACAACCTGGGATCCACCCTTCTTGTGGACACAGGAAGTCCACTCAGTTTCCAGAAGGAAGGCAGGATCCTTCTCGGAGGAAAGATAATTACCGTAGGGGAGTCCATGCCACTGGTGGACGTATCCCCCGAATACCTCACTGAAAAACTGCACACCCCTGTGGACGGGATACTCGGAATGGACATCCTAGGGAAGTTCCCCCTGGAGATCAATGTCCCCCTTTTACGGATGGTGATCCATGACGGTTGCCCCGAAGGTTGGGAAAAGGTCCCTTCTTACGTGAACGGGATGTACGCAGTCCTCAAGATGGACATCCAGGGCAGGGAAGCCGACGTCATCCTTGATACGGGAGCACCCATCTCATATCTTGTTCCGTCCTTCACCGAAGGGTTGACACCCGTGGGAAGCAGGACTGATTTCTGGCCGATGAACGTTCCAGACACCTTTGAGACCCCGATTTTCAGAATGGATGCTCTCCTTGACGGCAAGAGTTTCTCTCTGGATGCCGGAATTCTTCCAGGCAGAGGAAGCCTCATGCTATCCATGATGGGGATTCAAGGAGTGGTAGGGAAGGACATCCTGGAACAGACCCCGATCCTCATCCATGACGGGGCACTCTGGACCAAGAGCTTCATATCCGTGGACAGCAGCGTGATACCTGACGCCGAACTCTCTGAAGAGGACAAGAAAGTGGCGAAAGTCCTTTCAGAGAACGGCATACTCACGGTTGAGGACAGGTCACGGTACTCTTCCTACAGCGTTTCAAACAAGGGTTGCAGCGAAGGGAACCCCATTGTCATCTCAGAAACGGATGACTATGTACATTTGGAGTACCTCATATTGGATTATCTTATGAACTTCCCGTACAGAGTCGTGGATTACAAGGTCATCTCCCAAAGGCTCATGAACACCGGAGGACGTTTCATGGACGTTCTCACACTAGAAGTGAGTGAGAGCGAACCCGACTTCCTCTGGGAAGACAAAGATTCCGCTGCTACGGAGAAAGCACACTGGACGGAAGATTACTTCTTCGACATTACGGCTGGATTCAAATCCATACTGTAGCACTCTCAGGATAGTTTCACACCGGAATGCGGGTTCCAAAAGTTTGGAGTCCGCATTCCCGTTTTGTTCTTTGCCCCATTATCAGTACTTTTGCATCACACACTAAAACGTACTCTATTCCATGAAGCACCTTTGGTATTGCCTTTCTGTGCTGGCCTTGCTGTTTGCAGGCTGCCAGAAGTCCCCGACCCCTGTTCTCGTTCCCAACGGCCCGACAGATGTCACCATCAACGGAGACGGAGGTTCAGGTAGCATCTCATTCACTACGAACAACGACTGGACAGCGAAATGCTCAGAATCCTGGGTACAGGTAAACCCTTCGTCAGGACGCGCATCCGGTGACCCGATAACGGTTTCTGTGCGGTGTGAACCTAACACCACATATTCATCCCGAAGCGCTGTCATAACGATCACCGCAGGGGAAATCTCCAAGACCTTCAATGTGAGCCAGGAAGAGAACAAGGGAGTCATTTCAGACGCCGCCTCAAGCTATGATCTCGCTCCCGGTGCCCAGACTCTGGAAATCAAGCTCAAATCCAATGTCAAGTATACCGTCGGCATAGATGTGGACTGGATTTCCCAGAAAGAAACCAAAGCACTGACAGAAAGCACTCTCGTCTTTACTGTCAAAGAGAATGACACTTATTCTCCGCGTACCGGAAAGATCACCGTCAATGGCGGAGGTGACTCGTATACATATACCGTCAACCAGGCAGAGAACCTTGGCTTGGTTGTCGAAGGTCCAATGAGTTTCGATCTGACTTACGAAGCCCAGTCATTTGAAGTCGCTCTGAAGTCCAACACCGAGATCAAAATCAATCCGGAGTGTGACTGGATCGCATATGTCGAGACCAAAGCCCTCTCATCAAGTACCCTTGTGTTCTCAGTCCAGGATAACGGATCCTCTGAAGAGAGGCAGGGCAGTGTGACTCTGAGTTTGCCCGATGGCTCCCAGTCTCAATCCATTACAGTAAAGCAGGCCGGCAAGCCCGCTCCGCAGGCTGTCGATATGGGCCTCTCAGTCAAATGGGCATCTTTCAACGTGGGAGCGACTTCTCCTGAAGAAATGGGAGATTTCTATTCATGGGGTGAAACGGAACTCCCTTGCTCTAAAGACTGGAGCACTTACAAGTGGTGCAAAGATGGGGATTACCACTCCCTTACCAAATATTGTACTGATCAGAAATACTGGGGAGGAGAAGGGGATCCCGACGGGAAGACCGTCCTTGAACCGGAAGATGACGCCGCCACAGTACACTGGAGCGACGGTTGGCGTACGCCCACCTGGTTAGAGTGGAAGGAACTGTTCGATAACTCAACACGTGAGTGGACACAGCAGAACGGAGTTTGGGGACAGTTGATCGTCAGCAAAATAAACGGTGAAAGCCTTTTCCTGGCATCATCCGGATATTACGAAGACGGGGCAAATCCTGAATTGAATGGTGAATCCTGCCGTTACTGGTCATCCTCACTCAGTCAGAATTCTCCTGGTGCATATATGTTGCTCTCCAATGAGAAATATCACTTATTTCCCATTGAGTCTCTTCGTTGGGCACAATGCAATATCCGCCCTGTCAAGAAATGACCAGCTCTTCTCGATATAAGAAAGGCTCCCTGCGGGGAGCCTTTTCCATATATGATTATCAAGCATTTACAGATACTGGGCAAGTCTCAGCCTGGCGGAAGGGCGGGATATCCTCCGTATGGCTTTCTCCTTCAGTTGGCGCACCCTTTCACGGGTGAGGTTGAGAGCGGCTCCGATCTCTTCCAGAGTCTTCTCAGCGCATCCTATGCCGAACGCCATATGGATAATTTCCCTTTCCCTCTGGGGAAGGATGCTCAGCACATCTTCTATGTCGCT
>DBWN01000137.1 GCA_002308935.1 Bacteroidales bacterium UBA1237
GGGTTGGGGTAGAAGAATCCGCCTCCGTCGAGTGATACTCCGCTTATAAGGCCGTTGTAAAGAGTCCTTTCAAGCACGTCATAGTACTTGGATTCCCCATGGAGGAGGAACATCCTGTAGTTCACGTAGACGTTGGCTATGGCGGCGCAGGTCTCGCAGTATGAAGTCCTGTTGGGAAGTTCATAGTTGCTTCCGAAAGCCTCGCCGGCGCTGGTGGAACCTATACCTCCGGTAATGTACATCTTCTTGGTGACGATGTTGTTCCAGATGGCGTCTATGGCGTCAATGTAACCCTTGTCACCGGTGAGGGCGGCCACGTCAGCCATACCGGCGTACATGTATCCAGCCCTTACTGCATGCCCCACAGCCTCATTCTGCTGGAGTACGGGCTCATGGGACTGGCTGTATGCGTCACGGATCGTGGTGTAACCTCTCTTGTCGAGGAAGAATTTGGCCTCATCTAGGTATTTCTTGTCACCAGTCACTGTGTAGAGTTTGGCCAGGGCCATTTCGGCGATCTGGTGTCCTGGGACGACGCATGCCTTGTCGGGGCCGTCTCCTACCTCCCTCACCACACAGTCGGCATAGCGGATGGCGATGTCCAGGAAGTTGCGCTTCCCGGTCGCCTGATAATGCGCTATAGCGCCTTCCACCATGTGGCCGAGGTTGTATAGTTCATGGCTCAGGACCTCTTCCTTGGACCATCTCGTGTCACCTGACCATTCGTGTGGATGGAGAGGATTCATGGTCCTTGCCGTGTAGAGGTATCCGTCGGGTTCCTGGGCTGCGGCGACTATGGTCAGAACGCTGTCTATGTAAGCCTCGAGTTTCGCATCTGGATAAGTCTGGAGCACGTAACTTGCGCCTTCGATGGTCTTGTACACGTCAGTGTCGTCGAAGGAGAATCCTCCGACTTCGTATCCGAGATTGACGCTCGAGTGCATTTGCTTTTCGGCTTTCACGAAATTGTCGTACCGGCCTGTCTCTTCGCATTTGGAGAATGCCAAGGGAATGGTCACTTCACGTGAAGCCTTGAGCCTCTGTCCCCAGAACGAATCCTCGGCGACCTTGACCTTGGTGAAGGGCACGGGGTCTATCGGATAACCGGATCCTTGGGCGGCGGCGCTGATGCACAATGCTGCCAAAGCAGCACTCAGCAGATATCGTTTCATTGGCTTTTCTGTATAAGCTGTCAGCAAAAAAGGGGAAACGGGGGAGGGGCTATCCCTCCCCGGGCTTCCCGTTCACACACACACTAATTCTTGTTTTCGACTGCCGCCTGTTCGATGGCGAGTCCTTTCTTGTAAGCTTCAATCCATTTGTTGAAACCTTCCACATCTTCGGATGTGGGAGCGATCTCGACTCCTCTCTCTCCTTCGAAGATCACTTCCTCGAGGAAGTCCGCAAGGTTGAGGCCTTTGGGATTGTGGACGAGGAATGAAGCCAGAAGCGCTATTCCCCAGGCTCCGCCTTCTCCGGCTGTCTCCATTACGGAGATGGGAGTGTTGATCGCGGCAGCGAGGACCCTCTGTCCTACACCCTTGGTCTTGAAAAGACCGCCGTGTCCGGTGATCCTGTCGACCTTGACGTTCTCCTGTCCGAAGAGGATGTCGTTTCCGATCTTGAGCGCTCCTACTGAAGCGTAAAGATTGGCTCTCATGAAGTTGGCGAGGGTGAACTTGTCAGTGGAGTTCCTCACGAAAAGGGGCCTTCCTTCTGAAAGTCCGGTGATGGGCTCTCCGGAAATGTAGTTGTAGGATACGAGACCTCCGCAGTCGGGGTCACCTGTAAGGGCGTTGTTGTACAGAAGACCGAACACCTGGTTCATGTCCACCTTCACGCCCAGAAGCTGCTGGTACTCCTTGAAGAGACCCACCCATGCGTTGAGGTCAGAAGTGCAGTTGTTGCAGTGGACCATGGCGACGGGGCTTCCGTCAGGGGTAGTCACTATATCTATGGACTCGTAAGGCTTCGAGAGGTCCTTCTCCAGTACGATCATCGAGAAGGATGAGGTTCCGGCTGATACGTTTCCGGTACGGGGCTTGACGGCGTTGGTCGCTGTCATTCCGGTACCCGCGTCACCTTCAGGAGGGCAGAGGGGCACTCCTGGCTTCAGATGACCGGAGACGTCAAGCTTCGCGGCACCTTCCACAGTGAGACGCCCGGCGTCCTCTCCCGCTGAGAGAACCTTAGGCATTATGTCGCGGAGCTTCCACGGGAAACCGTTCGGGGCTATGAGTTTGTCGAAACTCTTGACCATCTTCTCGGAATAGTCCTTCGTGTCGGGATCGATGGGCATCATGCCTGACGCGTCTCCGATTCCGAGGACCTTCTCTCCGGTGAGCTGCCAGTGGATGTAACCGGCGAGGGTTGTGAGGAACTTGATGTCCTTGACATGGTCCTCACCGTTGAGGATCGCCTGGTACAGGTGAGAGAGGCTCCACCTCATGGGCATGTTGAAGTTGAAAAGCTTGGAGAGTTTAGCGGCTGCTGGGCCGGTATTGGTGTTCCTCCAAGTACGGAAGGGGACGAGTATCTCGCCATTCTTGTCGAAAGGCATGTAGCCGTGCATCATAGCGCTGATGCCGATTGCTGCAAGTCCTTCGATTTCAACATCGTACTGCTTCTTCACGTCAGCCCTCAGGGATGCGTAGCAGTCCTGAAGACCGTACCATATTGCCTGGATGCTATATGTCCAGAGGCCGTCGACGAGCTGGTTCTCCCACTCGTGGCTGCCCTGAGCTATAGGACGGGAGTCCTTCGGGTCGATGAGGACCGCCTTGATCCTCGTTGACCCGAATTCGATTCCCAGAATCGCCTTACCTTCGGCGATGGTGTTCTTTGCGTCAGCTTTCATGACCGGAGACTATTTGAGTGCCTTTCCGAGCATGTAGTAGACCTCATTCATCTTAAGTTCCTTCTTGAAGGAGAGGAGGTCGGTGTCCTTGTTGATATGGACGAACTCGATGCCGGTCATCTCAGCGAAGTCATCCCAGTATTCAGCGGTGATGTCATAGCTGAAAGCTGAGTGGTGGGTACCGCCTGCGAGGATCCATGCGCCTGCGCCGACCTCGAATGTGGGCTGAGGTACCCAGAGTGCTGAAGCGACAGGGAGGTTGGGCATGGGCTTGGGCTCGATGCACTCGACATCCTGTGCGATGAGACGGAAACGGTTTCCGAGGTCAACGACGGTAGCCTTGATTCCGAAGCCGGTCTTTGATGTGAAGACCAGGCGGGCGGTCTGCTGTTTGCGGATTCCGATGCCGAGGAAATGTACCTCCAGCTTGGGTTTGTCGCTTGCGATCATAGGGCATACCTCGAGCATGTGGCTCTGCAGGCAGGATGAGCGGTCACCGGCGAAGTTGAGGGTGTAGTCCTCAAGGAATGAGCATCCCTTGGGAAGTCCCTGTGACATGACCCAGAGTGAGCGGTAGAGGCAAGCGGTCTTCCAGTCACCTTC
>DBWN01000008.1 GCA_002308935.1 Bacteroidales bacterium UBA1237
ATCACCGCGCCTTATGTCCAGGACAAGATCAACTCCGCCGTCCTCGTTTACCCCGCATTCTGCATCTATGACGACATCCTTGCACAGTACAAGACATACGAGGAGATTCCTGAGGACTATACCCTAATGGGGCTCAAAATCGGAAGGGAGCAATACAGGTGCTTCTTCAAAGAAGGTCTTGACGTCTACGAGGAGATCGTGAAATACGACGGAAAATTCCTGATCCTCCACGGAACGAACGACTCCCTCGTAAAGCCCGAATACTCAGCCAAAGCGGTTACCGCTCTGAACGAGCATGGAAAGAAGTTCGAGTTCCATCTCATATTCGGCGCAGGACACGGCTTCCAAGGTGAAGCAAGGGATCTCTACTACAATTATGTGAGGGACTTCCTCAACAACAACAAGAAATAATTGGTAGAAATCAGTTCATAATATTCGTAACAAGTACTTGGTTAAAAATGAGATCCCTGTCTTGCTGATGCATGACGGGGATCTCTGATATCGTGATATATTCCTATAGGTTACAGCCCTTCTACGAAATGGCACCAGCCATGGGTATCTTCAAGTTCTCCAAACTGTATTCCGGTAATACGGTTGTAAAGCTTTGTGCAGACAGGCCCCACGACTCCGTCCGGCATGAAACGGAAAGTCCTTTCCACCTTGTCTTCTTCGAGTACCGGCTTCATGTCAATATGGGACATCGGCGTAATGACGACGGCCGTTCCGCAAGCTCCAGCCTCTTCGAACTCATCCAGCTCATCAACCGGAATAGGACGCTTTTCCACCTCCATTCCGAAATCAGCCGCAACCTCCTGCAGGGTCTTGTTAGTGATTGACGGAAGGACACTGTCTGAAAGAGGTGTAATGTACTTGTTCCCCTTGATCCCGAAGAAGTTCGATGAACCGAACTCATCGACGTACTCTCTTGTTGCTGAGTTAAGGTACAGAAGCTCGGTGTACCCCTGCTCGTGGGCTATCTTGTAGGGTTTGAAAGTACAGGCATAGTTCGCTCCTATCTTGTAGCTTCCGGATCCCTTCGGAGCGGCCCTATCATAGTTCCCGGGAACGACTCCCGCGAAAGATTTGAGGTGCTCTCCGTAATATGACCCCACAGGAGCACACATGACGGCGAATATGGCCTCGGGATACGGAACCAGTTGCATCTGAGGATGGACTCCTATCAGAAGGGGACGAAGATACATGGATGCTTTGTGGCCGTAAGGAGGAAGGAACTCCATATTGTTGCGAATGCATTCTTCACACATTTTGAAGAACATCTCCTTATCGGGACAAGGCATGCCGAGATAGTCTGCTGTCCTTTGGAGACGGGCTGCATTCTGATCCGGTCTGAAGATGGCGACCCTGCCGTCTTTCTGTCTGAACGCTTTCAGTCCTTCAAAACAAGATATCGCATAATGGTTCATCTGGGCGAAAGGGTCCAGCGTGAAGAAGAAATCCTCGGTCACTTTAATGGGTGACCATTCCCCGTTTACATAGTGGGAAAGAATAAGTGTACGGGTCCTGTATGCGTCGAATCCCAGGGAATCCCAATCAATTGCTGCCATATTGTATAAGATTTTTGTCGGTTCGTTTTCTATATGTTCGCTGCAATCCAGTCTCCGACCTCCGAAGTCGAATAGGCTTTGCCTCCTTCTGCCAGATCTTCGGTAACCACACCTTGTTCAAGGGAAGCGGCTACTGCCTTCCTGATGGCGGCGCCTTCCTCCATAAGGCCGAAAGCGTATTCGAACATCATCGCCGCAGAAAGGATGGCGGCAACCGGGTTCGCAATATTCTTTCCTGCAGCCTGAGGATAAGAACCGTGTATCGGTTCGAAAAGACTGGTATGCTCACCAACCGAGGCGGATGCCAGAAGCCCCATCGATCCGGATATGCAGCTGGCCTCATCCGTGAGGATGTCTCCGAAAGTGTTTTCAGTGACTATCACGTCGAAAAACTTGGGGCAACGGATAAGCTGCATTGCGGCATTGTCTACGAACATATAGTCCACCTTGACTTCGGGATAAGAGGGTTCCATCTCCTGGGCGACCTGCCTCCATAGCCTGGAGGATTCAAGCACATTGGCCTTGTCCACAACGGTGAGATGCTTACGACGGCGCATCGCATACTCGAAGGAGAGCTTCAGAATCCTCTCTATCTCATATCTGCTGTAAATACAGGTGTCATACGCAGTATTGCCGTCATCCTTGCGTCCTTTCTCTCCGAAATACATTCCGCCTGTGAGTTCCCTTATGCAAAGGAAATCAGCGCCATCGACCAATTCTGTCTTGAGAGGAGATTTATGCGCCAAGGACTTGAATGTCTCAACTGGACGAAGATTCGCATAAAGGCCCAGTTTCTTACGGATGGCAAGAAGACCTTGCTCAGGCCTCACCTTTGAGGTAGGGTCGTTGTCATATTTAGGATCACCGACCGCTCCGAAAAGAACAGCGTCGCTTTCCATGCAGAGAGCATGGGTCTCCATGGGATAAGCGTCCCCGTAGCGGTCAATTGCGCAGGCACCGACATATCCGAAGGTGTATTCTACCTCATGTGAGAATTTCTTGCAAACGGCGTCAACCGCTTTAGCGGCCTGTTCTATTACTTCCGGTCCGATTCCATCACCGGGCAATTTTGCGATTCTGAGTTTCATCTGTATTCAAGTTTTCTATAATGTTCAACATTTTCACCGTAGCCTTGATAGCTGCTTCCGTCTGGTCCGAGTCGATACCTCTTGTCTTGAAGCCATGTCCATCCAGATCCCAGGAAATCGTGGTTTCAACAAGGGCGTCGGTCTTTCCTCCGGGAGGTATCTTCACCACGTAATCCGCAAGTCGCGGGTGATTCTTGCCAAGGCTGTCATATATCTTCCAGAGAGCTTTCATGAAAGCGTCATACTGACCGTCTCCTGATGCCGAATCCTCATACTGCTCACCATCAATGTCTATCCTGAGGTTCGCCAACGGCCTCATTCCCCTTGTAAGCTGCAGGGAATAGTTCACTATTTTAATGCTGTCGTGGGAAGTCTCCCTCTTAAGGACATCGGCAATGATGAAAGGCAGGTCCTCCGGAGAAAGCGATTCCTTCTTGTCACCGAGTTCCACAACCCTTTCAGTGACCGCTTTCATCTGGTCCGGCGAGAGATTGATACCCAGCTCTTCCAGGTTCTTCATTATATTGGCTTTGCCGCTTGTCTTGCCGAGTGCATAATGTCTGTGCCTTCCGAAGCGCTCCGGCATGAGTGCGTTCTGGTACAAACCTCCTTTCTTGTCACCGTCGGCATGTACCCCACTGGTCTGAGTGAAGGCGAACTCTCCCACCAAAGGCTTGTTCGATGGGATTCTCACACCTGAAATCGTCTCGACATAACGGCAAACCCTCATAAGGGTCTTCTCGTTCAAGGTGTTTTCTACCTTGAGGTGATCGTTGAGGATGCCAACGGCGCTTGCGACCGCGAGATTGCCGGTTCTTTCTCCCAGACCGTTTACTGTCGTATGGATTCCGTGGAAGCCGGCCTTTACCGCCTCGAAGGTATTCGCTGCAGCAAGGTCGTAGTCGTTATGCGCATGGAAATCGAAATGCAGACCCGGATACCTACTTATCATATCCGAGCAGAACTCAGCAGTCTGGATAGGATTCAGAATCCCGAGGGTGTCGGGCAGCATGAACCTTCGGACCGGAGTGTCTTTCAGCCCGTCAAGGATGAAATAGACATACTCGGGAGAATCCACCATTCCTCCGGACCAATCCTCAAGATACACGTTGACCGTAAGGCCTTTGTCCACTGCCATGCTTATATTTCGGAGCACGTCTTCAAGATGCTGCTGGGGGGTCTTCCTCAACTGCCCTGTAACGTGGCGTAGAGAACCCTTCATCAGAAGGTTCATTACTTTTCCTCCGGAAGAAACAATCCAGTCGATGGAGAGGCCGTCGTCAACGAAGCCCAAGGCCTCGACCTTGTCGAGACAACCGGCTTCAGATGCCCAGGAGCATATCTTCGAGAAGCCCAACTGTTCTCCCTGTGACACTCTTGCGGAGCCGACCTCGATACGGTTCACCCTCAACTCCTCCAGAAGAAGCCTCGATATAGCAAGCTTCTCGTCAGCATTGAAAGAAACACCTGCAGTCTGCTCCCCGTCACGGAGAGTCGTATCCATCACCTCTATCATAGGGAATTCTTTTCGTAAGCCTCTATCTTGTCCTTCTGCAGAAGCAGATAATCAATATCGTCCAGCCCGTTCATCAGGCAGTATTTCTTATAGGCGTTAAGCTCGAAACTTTCGCTTCTTCCCGTCGAAAGAAGAGTAACTGTCTGGGCGGGAACATCAACCCTCACCTTTGTGGAAGGATCCGCCTGAACAGCAGCAAGAATCTCTGACAGGAAATCCGGTGATACCACCACGGGAAGCACAAAATTGTTCAGCTCGTTGTTTTTGTGAATATCAGCGAAGAAGCTGGAAATCACAACCTTGAAACCGTATCCTGCGATTGCCCATGCAGCATGTTCACGGCTGGAACCNNCGAAGTTCTTCCCGGCGACGAGGATGTCACCACCGTATGCAGGATTGTTCAGCACGAAATCCTTGTTCAGGGTTCCGTCCGGGAAATACCTCCAGTCCCTGAAAAGGTTCTCTCCGAAGAAACTCTCATCCCTTGTCGTAGCCTTAAGGAAGCGTGCCGGGATNNATCTGGTCCGTATCCACGTTCTCCAAAGGAAGTGGGACGCAGGTGCTTTCGATTATGTTGAATTTCTGTTTCATGGACTTGCTTATAGAAGGGTTCTGGGATCAGTGATTACTCCTGTAACGGCTGCGGCCGCAGCCACGAGCGGACTTGCGAGAAGGGTCCTGGAACCGGGTCCCTGACGTCCCTCAAAGTTGCGGTTTGACGTGGATACGCTGTATTTCCCCGCAGGAATCTTGTCATCGTTCATGGCAAGACAGGCTGAACATCCGGGCTGACGGATTTCGAAACCGGCCTCACCGAGAATCTTGTCAAGACCTTCAGCCTCTATCTGTTTCCTGACCTCCCAGGATCCGGGAACCAGCCATGCGGTGACGCCTTCCGCCTTTTTGCGTCCTTTCGCGATGGAAGCGAAGGCTCTGAAATCCTCGATTCTGCCGTTGGTGCAGGCTCCGAGGAAAACGTAATCTATCTTATGGCCGAGAAGTTTCTCTCCAGGAGCGAATCCCATATAAGACAGAGACTTCTTGAAAGAGGTCTGACCTTCCTCAGGAACACTGTCAAGAGTAGGGATGTTTCCGTCTATGGCCATTCCCATTCCCGGATTGGTTCCGTAGGTTATCATTGGAGCGATGTCCTCTGCGGCAAAGACAATCTCACGGTCGAAGACTGCGTCATCTCCGCTCTTGAGTGTCTTCCAGTACTCAACCGCCTTGTCCCAGTCCTCGCCCTTGGGAGCATATTCCCGTCCCTTAAGGTAATCAAAAGTGGTCTGGTCCGGAGCTATGAAGCCTCCTCTCGCACCCATCTCGATGGAAAGATTACAAAGCGTAAGTCTTCCTTCCATGGACATCTCTCTGATGACGTTACCTCCGTACTCAATGAAGTATCCGGTACCACCGCTGGTCGTAAGCTGCTTCATGATATACAAGGCGATATCCTTCGGTGTAACGCCCTCTCCCAGTTTTCCTTCTACTCTTATCCTCATTGACTTCGGCTTCTGCTGAAGTATGCACTGGGAAGCGAGAACCATCTCCACTTCACTGGTACCGATACCGAAAGCGACTGCGCCCATGGCCCCGTGAGTAGAAGTGTGGGAATCACCGCAGACAATTGTCATTCCAGGAAGAGAAAGTCCCCTTTCAGGCCCTACCACATGGATGATTCCGTTACGGGGATCCATCATCCCGAAATGCGCAAGTCCGAACTCCTTGGCATTGGCGGCAAGAGTATCGACCTGTTTCTTGGAAACGGGATCCTCGATAGGCTTGTCCTGGTCATGGGTCGGGGTGTTGTGGTCCGGCATGCAGAAGATTTTTTCCGGCCTCAGGCACTTGATGCCCCTTGACCGTAGTCCCTCGAAGGCCTGGGGAGAGGTTACTTCGTGGCAGTAAAGCCTGTCTATGTAAAGCTGGGAAGGACCATCCTCGATCATGTCCACAACATGGGAATCCCAGATTTTGTCAAATAGAGTGTTCATCTTAGTCTGCGAATTTGTTGATACAGTCCACATAGGCTTCTATCGAGGCGGAAACGATATCCGTGTTCGCTCCGAACCCGTAGTAGAGTTTACCTTCGTTTTCAACCTGCATATGAACTTTGCAGCAGTCATCGGATCCTTTGGATACGCCCTGGATAGTGAACTCATTGATGGTTATCTGGCGCCTCACTATCTGACGAAGGGCATTGATTGCTGCATCGACAGGACCGTTGCCTGTGGCAGCGGCTTCAAACTTTTCTCCTGCGATGTCAAGACCAATGGAGGCGACGGGCTTCATACCTATACCGCTGGTGGCCTGCAGCCAGTCAACTTTGATATGGTGATTGTGGGCCCTGTCGGCTCCTGCCAGCATCAGGATATCATCGTCGTGGATTTCCTTTTTGCGGTCAGCAAGCTTCAGGAACTCCTCGTACACCTTGTCAAGCTTCTCGTCACTCAAGGACACTCCAAGGACTTCAAGACGGTATTTAAGGGCGGC
>DBWN01000039.1:0-520 GCA_002308935.1 Bacteroidales bacterium UBA1237
GTGGTCTTTCCGGCATCTATATGAGCTATGATTCCTATGTTTCTGGTCTTATCGCTTGTCATGGCACAAATGCTAGCATAAAAAGCCTTCTTTGTTAATTGAAAACACTTTACCTATGACGTGTTATTCATAATCTGACTTGTCCATACCAGTTGACAACCTCATTCTCTTCTGCTAATCTCCATTTGTTGTGAAAATGGGCCAATAGCTCAGTAGGTAGAGCAACGCCCTTTTAAGGCGTGGGTCGTTGGTTCAAACCCAACTTGGCTCATGCGTTCACAGACAGATGTCGCTCTCGTCTAGTGGTTAGGACAACGGGTTTTCATCCCGTCAACACGAGTTCGATCCTCGTGAGCGATGAAAGGCTCCCATTCGAAAGGTGGGAGCCTTTCTCTTTGTAAATCCCGTAAAGCCGTGTTATGATGTATTTACAAAACACTGAACAGGAGACAATCCAAATGAAGAAACTAGCAACTCTTCTCATTCTGCTTGCCGTCTGCCTCATGGCAGTAGCTGCACT
>DBWN01000039.1:565-1349 GCA_002308935.1 Bacteroidales bacterium UBA1237
GTCTACGATACCCTCAAGACCATGCTCACCCAAGCAAAGGCAGGGGAGGAGAAGTCCGAAGTCCTCTGGAGGCTTTCACGCGTTTGTGTTGATCTCGGGGACAAGATGGATGAGAAAGACAAGAACGGAAAGTTCGCCATATACACGGAAGGTGAGGAATTTGCAAAACAGTCCATAACCGAGAAGCCCAACTATCTGGCATACCTCTGGAAGTGCGCGAACATCGGCCGCTACGGACAGACAAAGGGCGTCATGGATTCCCTCGGAAAGGTCAAGCCGATGAAGGCCGACCTCAAGGTCATAACCGATGACTTCAATGTTCTCGATTCCTCCGAGGCATGGTANNCTCAACGATGCAGTTCCGGGAATCCTCGGAGGTGACTCGGTTGCTGCAGTCAGCTATATGAGAGCCGCATGTGACACAATACCTGCAAAATATATCTATGGCGGAACATATAAGGCACTCGCCGAGATGCTCTATGCTCGTGATTGGTCAGCTGACAAGAGAGCCAAGGAAATCAAGAAGATGCAGACCAAGTGGGACAAGGAGAAGAAGAGCAACTTCGACAAGTATGCCTACTACGAGGGAGCAAAGGGAGCCGATGCTATGCCGATCTGGACAAATACCAAACTCTCTGCAATGAGCGACAAGCAGGAAGCCCTTGTGATTCTCAAGTACGCACAGAGCGTCTACAATTCACGCTCCAAGCACACCGGCGGCGATGAGAAGAATTATAAGGAAATTGAAGAACTTATCGCTAAGTGGTCGAAGTAGAGCAATATA
>DBWN01000039.1:1412-3485 GCA_002308935.1 Bacteroidales bacterium UBA1237
TTATCAGAACAAGATATCAAATTCGATTTCCATTGATTGGAACAATGGCAAGAGTCTTTCCCAGAGGGGCAAGAATTCTGAGCACGGTATCAAGGGTTGGGCTCGATGTTCCTCTTTCTATTCTTGCTATCATAGGTTGTTTGATTCCACTGAGATTCTCAAGTTCCTTCTGTGTAATTTTCTTCTCATTCCTGGCATCGATAAGCGCACATAGAAAGGCAACCCTGAGGTCACTGGCGGCTCGTTCCTCAGGTGAATAGATTTGTTCTTCAACTTCTTCCCATGTTGTCCATTTTTCACTCATTTGCACTCCTCCTCTTAAAGCTGTCGTATTCAGCTTTGGCCTTCAGTATTTCCTTTCGGGGTGTCTTGCTTGTAGTCTTCTGGAAAACATGAAGAAGAACGAAGACACCATTTTTATGGCAGGCGAAAATGATTCTGTCATTTATCGGCCTTAATTCCCAAAGGTTTTCGATCAGGTGCTTAAGGTATGGCTTTCCGGCATAAGTTCCTTTTTTCGAAAGGATCCGTATATAATCTAGGATCTTATTCTTTTTTATTACGCTTTCTTTGTCTCTCTTTTCAGATATTTTCATCAGATAATCTTTTACCGGCTCTCTGCCTTTCTCATCTCTATAGAATAAAATACTGAACAAGTTCCTCTCCTTTAATATAACTAATTAGTTATAAATAGTCAATCAATACCTCTTTTTGTCACCTAAGGGATCTCCAGTAGTAGTCGCCCAAACCGTAGCGGCGGAGGCTTTTTGCCTTCTCGAAGTGCTCCTCGGTAACAATGCTCTTGTCCTCGTAGTCGGCTATCGATCTTGCAAGTGCGATCGTGCCTATCTGGCTTCTGGAACTGAGGCTGTTTTGGGTGTTGATTCTGTTGAAAAGACTGATCTCGTCCTTCAGACAGAGGAGGGCGGAAGTCGAGTAATGGACCTGCCCGTTGTAATCTACTTCTTCTATATATTTATAGCGCTCGCGCTGGCGCGCGAGGGCGTTCTGTACACTAGATATATAGTCTGCGTCGCCGGTCTTAGGGGTATCGATCTGGGTCAGCATATCGGTTTGGGAACGTATGGGAAGGCGGATGTCGAAGCGTTCGATGAGCTGGCGTCCGAGCTTGGCCCAGTGGTTAGTGACTTTCTGTGCGGTGCAGGTGCAGATGGCATCGGGATTGCCCAGGGCTCCACATGCACAGGGGTTCAGGTTGCCGACCATGAGAAAGCGGGCAGGGTAGGTGATGACTTCGCCGCTTCGGGTGCTCTGGGTGTAGCCCTTGTCGTAGGTGTCCTTGACTGTTTCCAGCAGTTTGGGCGTGTATTTGTCGGTTTCGTCCAATACAAGTGTCCCGAGGTGGGAGAGGGCTCCTTCTCCGGGTGTCTTGGCTGAGCTTCCGGATACGAACTGGGTCTGGGTGCAGTCGTGGCTTAGGATCCTCATCCTTGAATGGGTTCTGTCCGGGCTTCCGGAGATGTTCGCACACCCGAGGATCCTGGAGACTTCGGCTTTCTGTCTGTCGGTATATGGACCCAGAAGCAGATGGAGACGGCTGCTGAGCATTGTCTTGCCTACTCCGGGAGGCCCGAAGAGAAGCGTGCTGTGGAATCCAGCTACGGCCATTGCAAGAATGTGTTTTTCATCTTCCAGACCGATGATGTCCTCGAATATGACTGACTTCCTGTTTTCTGCCTGTTCTTCCGTATCAGCGACGAGGTTTCCGCAGACGATATCGGTTATCACCGAATATGCCTGGGGCAAGGTTCTTGCCTGTATCACTTCAATGCCGTCGATTGTCTGCTCCGGTGTCTCGAAGGGAACGATGCAGAACCTGCAGCCTGAGTTTCTCGCTGCATCGATGGCTCCCATCGCCTGGGGTGCATTGAGCACCTGACCGCTGAGGGACAGTTCGCCTGCTATCATGATTCCGATTGTCTCTCCTGCCGGGGCGCCTCCGTTTTCGGGCTTTGTCTGTGCATGCAGGATTGCGCAGGCAAGCGGCAGATCCAGAAGCGTGCTGTCCTTTGTCTGGCTGGCGGGACTGAGATTGACAAGTATCCTGTTTTG
>DBWN01000039.1:3527-3977 GCA_002308935.1 Bacteroidales bacterium UBA1237
CTTACGCTTGCACCCGGAAGCCCGGTGATGTCGAAACCTGGAAAACCGTTTCTGATGCTGCACTCTACGGACACTACCGTTCCGGTGTAACCCTTGTCCATGTAACCGTGTATTCTGATTTCATTTCTCATGCAATTCTCCTTCGGACTTTTGCGCTGTCCTGACTCCATATACGGAAAAACTGCAGTTTTCATTAAAAATTTGATTTCGGATTGCATGATTTCAGCTGTTTAATTGATTTCAGTAGAAGTAATTATAAATTTTCTATTTTTTTATTTGGCTTCATGCGCGCGTTTTGTTGCATTTTTTCAAAATAGTTGTTGACAATAAAATGCCTTTGTGGTAATTTCAATGACGCACGCCAAAAGGCGGGCACATAAAGTTCTTTACATTACAAGCGAAGGAAAGAGGAAATACGGAAGCTATGAGGGCTTCCAGTCAATTCGATGA
>DBWN01000153.1:0-7965 GCA_002308935.1 Bacteroidales bacterium UBA1237
CATACGGCATAGGAGATGAACTTGAACCCTCTGGTGGGATCGAACTTCGAAGCCGCCTTGATAAGGCCCATGTTACCTTCATTGATGAGATCAGAAAGAGTCATCCCGTGTCCCTGGTACTGCTTGGCCACACTCACCACGAAGCGGAGATTGGCCTCGACCAGACGGTTGAACGCCTCGTCGTCCCCGTCCTTCGCACGCATGGCGATATCGAACTCCTCTTCTGGGGAGATCATCGGATAACGGGATATTTCAGCGAGATAGCGGTTGACAGTCACGTCCCTTTGGGTAAGTGACTGCATTATCTTTAGTTGTTGCATTTCAGGTTCAGTATTATATATGTTTGAATGAGGTTGAATCAAGGAAGAAAGGGGAGTGCCGTCATGAGGCACTGAACCCTATCCTCCTTATTTCCTTGCCTTGGGAGGGACATTCCTCCTGGCAGAACTGCATGAGAGTCTGAAGGTCGGCCTTCTTTCCGGAAAGCACGTATTCGACTGCCGCTTTCCTCGCCACGTTCTCGATGTTTCCGCCGGAGAAGGGATACTTCTGCGCGAGAGTCCTGGCATCGGCAGGGGAGATGCCCTTCAGCATCGACTCCCATATCTTCGACCTTGTGTCCGGGTCGGGCATGTCGAACTTCACCTTGTAGATGAACCTTCTGGCGAAGGCCCCGTCGAGGAAGTTCCCCTCCAGGTTGGTCGTCGCGATGAGGATACCGCCGAGGTTCTCCATCGCCTCAAGGCAGATGTTCTGGATGGCGTTGTTCATCTGGTCGACGCTGTCCCTCGGGTTCTCAAGCCTTCTTGAGAAGAGGGCGTCCGCCTCGTTGAAGAGGAGGATAGGCGCGTCCTTTGAAGCCTCGCACATCTTCTTGTAGGTGTTGAACACCCCTTTCACTATCTTCTCGGAATCCCCGACCCACTTGCTCTTGAGGGCTGACATATCGACCGCGAAGACGTCCCTGCCGGTCTTTCTCGCAAGTTCATAGACTCCTGCAGTCTTGCCGCATCCGGGAGCTCCGTAGAAAAGGACGGCGAACCCTCTTCGCATCCCCACTTCAGTGAGCCTGTCCTGGACGCCCTTGAATGAATCAGGTTCCAGAAGAGAAGCCAGACGGTCCATCTGGGCCTTCGTCCCCGCATTGAAGAAAAGTTCCTTCTTCACTATGTCTGAGCTCCTTATGAGATCCCTGTGTGTGATCGCCTTGGGAGCGGCTGGAGTGACATCGGGGAAGAATTCCGCCTTGACAGTGTCGGAAAGTGAAAGGCTCTCTTTGTCCTGGAAGTCCTTGCCTCCACCGAAAGTGACGAGGCCGGTACGCTGTAGCTTGGATTTCCCGGCCGGTATCAGACGGGTGAACATCATCTCGTCTTCGAATGAATCCGAAAGTTCCACGATGTTGTTCATGCTCACTGACTCTTCCCCCTCTGAGACGAACCTGTGGGCGAGGAAGAGGAAAACCCTTTTCTCGAAAGAAGAGTATTCGTCCCCCATGAAAGTCTCCGCGTAGTTCTTGCAGAAAGCTATCTGAAGATTGCACCCTATGATAAGTTCAGCCTGTGAAAGGGCGACGGAAGGGTCAGATTTGGAAAACTTGAGATCGAAAAAGATCTGAGCTATCCTGGAGAAGAACTCGTCAGGTGTGAGTCCCTCCTTTCTCGGTGATTCGAAAGGTTTGTCCTCCTCGATGGAGGCTATCACCTCCTTCGAAACATCGAATCCGGGCCTTCGGCCGCTCTTGAAGTAAAGTATGCCGTGCTCTTCCATCTTCTTCATGGTGTTCCTGAAACCCAGGAACTCGATGTTCGAGCATCCCAGGTACTGGGCAAGGCGTGGTTCCTCGCAGGGGAGGGAATTGCGGTTCTCTATGAGGGCGGCGAGGATCACCGCAGCGTCCTCAGTGATGGAGAAACGGTCCATCACCGCGTCAAGGCTCTCCCTTATGGAAGAGACGACCTCAGGATTGTATCCGCCTCTCTTCACCCCCTTGAAAATGGAATCAAGGCATCCGGCGATGCGCGGCATCGCCATAGCCTCAGCGTTGAAAGTCCTGTTCACGTTCATCTGCTCTACCTCGTCGTTCATCTTATCAAATAGTCTTTTCCTTAGTTATATGCACAATCCGAATTAAAGTAATACTATAATATATATGTATGGGTAGGTGAGTTCTCCATCAACCTACCAGACGGTAGATCCTGTCAACTATGCCATGGCTCGCGCTGAAGATATCCGCGGCACTGACTACTCCCGCCAAAAGGTTGCCCTGAGTCTGCTCCGCAAATGGATGCATATGGTACCTTATCGCATTGGACTCTTCATGGGTGATGTCCAATCCACAGACCTCCTTGAGGATTCTCACCGAACGGTAACCGTGACCATGGATATGGTCGGTGGAAGTGTGCCTTGCGGTGCAAAGGTCATGGAGGAGGGTAGTCAGTATCAGACTGTCCTTGGGCATATCCTTATGGACCTTGACTGCGATCTCGTACGCCTCGAGGGAGTGCTTCGCGAGTCCTCCTATGAACTTGTGATGATGATGGCAACTTGCCGTGAAGAAGTCGCTTCTAAGAAGGTAATCCACAGTTCTCTGTGCGCCCTCTCTGCCAGTGGAAAGGATGAGGGAAATGATTCTGTCTTTGATCTGAGTGTCTGTCATTGGTCTCGTTTTCATGTTTGCAGTAGTATATACTCCGAGTGCTACGTATTCTTACTCACGCGGCGTGAGAAAGTTTGCCCTTCAGCTTATGCCAAAGGGCATAGACTTGCTTCACGCTCAATCCGCAGATGTCGGCAATGGACTCGGTGTCATAACCTTCCACTCTGAGTCTGAGTATCTCCACCTCCCTGTCCTTGGAGAGACAGGACTCGAACGACTCGAAAGAGTCCCTGTAGTTGAGGTCCCTGTCGGAGTCAAGGTCACCGACCGCCTCGACGAGGCAGTGTCCACTCTCGTCAGTGGGACATTCCCCGAAAATCGCCTTGGACCTTTTCTTCCTGTCAGCATAGGTGAACAGAAGGTTCCTTGCTATGGTACCTACCCAAGTGGCAGGTTCAGCTTTGGAGGGGTCGTAGCTGTCTCGGTACTTCCACATCTTGAGGACAGTGTCCGAGATGATGTCTTCATAGTCTTCAGCGGTAAGGAAGTTGCCGAACTTGGAGTAACCGTAACCGTATACGGCTTTGGAAGCGTACTCTCTGTAGAGAGAAGGATTGATAGGAAGTGTATTCTCTGTCATTGGCTTACAGGTATTTACAGTGTTTGGCGCAAGAGAGTGTCACGGGGGTAGAGCCCCCGAGGAGTACAGTCACCTGGTTTGGTGACCGGATAAAGGATCGGATGTCAGTTGGAATTTTGTGGCGTTACGTTCCTATCAAAACGCGTGCCAATGCGTAAAATATACGCAAAAATGTCATGTTCCTGAAAACAATGTCAGTCGTGTTCGTTTATGAGATGACAGATGTGATATGGATAGCAGTCATAGTGTCTTGTTCGCCCATTGGGCGGGGGAGTCCCAGCACTTCCTGGAAGGTCTCCACGGGAAGGCCGGCACATCAATATACGGGAAAACGGGGAAAAGGTTTCAACCATTCTGAAAAGTTATCAAGCCAGGAAGAAACCCCTGATTTTCCGGGCGATTTTCATTCCGTACAATCCTATATACTCCCGATCAAGAGTTTTCTTACAACTTTTTTGAAAAAATTTTCACTTTTTTTCAGAAGTCGAAAAAACTATAACGGCAGCGGGCCGAAGGATCAACCTCCGGCCCACTGTGTATCGGCAATCTGCTCCGATGTTCAGCTATCCTCTGAAGATTCCGATGAAGAGGATGGTACCTGATGACTGTTCCCTCAGTATGTATACGAACGGCCTGTCAGCCTTGAATGTCATACGAGGAACCTCGATCACCACACCCGGGCCTGCTGAACCTACCCTTACGACGATTTCAGTGACAGCGGCAGCTTCAGAACCCTTCTCATCGGTCTTTATCAAGGTCTTCTGCAGGATTTCCCCGACAAAAAGATGTTTCGGCGATATCTTTCCGAACTGGGCTTCTTCCCCATCATCGAAAGCCCTTCTCATGCCGCGTTCCTTGAGGAAGGGTATGATCCTTTCTTCCGAGGAGTAGTCCTGAGTGAAAGCGGGGAGAGACAATTCAACCTCATATGCCCTCATCTTAGTCCTGCAGGAAGCCCAGAAGTCGTCATCCATGTCCTCGACGAACTTGTCGATGTCCGTCTTCTCGTCCGGAAGGATCACATCGAAAGTGAAAAGACCGCCGCCGTATGGTATCTCGCAAAGCTTGAATGACTCGGTATAAAGGCCAAGGCAGTCACGCGTATCGTTCATGAACCTCATCTTGGTCGTACCATTGGAAGAGGTGAACTTGGCGTTAGCGCTCTTTTTCTTGTCGAACTCCTGCTGCCAAGTGCCCTTGAAATACAGAGCATTGATCAACATGAGCCTGGTATAGGGATTCAGATTGTCAAGCATTTGGGGGATAAGTCCGTGAGTCTTGTCCGAACACCATTTGTTTATCTGGGAAAGAGTGGAGGATGAGGTGAAGTCAACGCTCTTGGCTTCAGCGTCATAGTTGTCCTTCAGGCAGGAAATGTACGAGTCAAGGATAGGGAAGTCCTTCTGGGTCCAGACGGAGTTGGCTATCTCGAGGGTCACCTGTTCATCTGCTTCACGCAGTCCTCCTGTAAGACGGGAATACAGACTGTTCACATCCTCTACCGAGTATCCCTCCCACCCGAGGGCTTTGACGATCTCTTTGTAGGTTTCAGCCTCGGCACCGTTGGCAAGCATCGAGAGCGCAGCCTGAAGGCTGAAAGGGGAGACTAGGACACCTTCACCTTCACTTCTGGCGACCATGTCCCGGAAGAAGTCGAATGCGAACACGTTTCCGCTTGTGACCAGTTCATTCTGTGTCTTGGTCAGATAAACCGGAACTGTCTTGTAGACCTTGTCTGTATCGGGGACATTCTCGTCGTTGCTCTTTTCGCAAGAGCAGAAGGAGAATACGGCAAAGATTGCCGCTGTGAGGAATATCAGAGTACGTTTCATCTTGTTTTCTTTTTCCGGAATATAAACCTCCTTTCCCGGAATCCTTGCGTAGTTTTCTATGCAATCAGCGAAAAACTACCTCTCGATAAGAGCGGTCGCGATCTGGTCAGCGATCTGCACAAGAGGGCATAGGGGAGTGAGCTCTTTGGCGGCGTTGAAGCTCTCCTTGTGCTCTCCGCTCTGTGTGGGCATATCCCAAGGAGCCATGTGCCAGCGGATTGAGAGCATCTCCTCCTTTGTGAGGGAGAGTCCCCAAGATAGGACCATTATGACCGATTTCTCGCCGTGTCCCATAGGGAAAGCCTTTTTGTAGTCGGTCTGGTATCCTTCATATTTCTCCCAATACCCGTCAGGTTTCTTCCTCGAGAGCGTGGTCTTGAAGTAGATGTCGCTCTTGCACACGTCATGAAGAAGAGTGCTCAACACGATGCTGTCATCGGGAAGGTCCTTTTCGATGGCAGGATTGACTTTCACCATGTCTGCCTTGAGCATCATTGCCGCGTCATACACGTTCAGAGAATGCTCGAGAAGGCCGCCTTCACTGTTGAGGTGGAACTTCGTCGATGCAGGAGCCGTGAAGAAGCCTTCCTTCTCCAGCATGGCTATGACATTGTTCACACCCTGACGTCCTGTCCCTTTCAGCAGGGAGATGAATCTTTCCTTGTTGTTCTCTGGAGTAGTCATATTATATTCTCTATACCTATTATTATAATGAAGTATTTCGGCATCAGTCCTTGCCGAAGAAGGGACCAGCCTCCTGGTCAGTCACCTCAAGTTTGAAGAAAACGGGGCGGAATCCGTCATTGCAGCATGTGAGAGCTATTCCGTCCTCGACTGTCCAATCATCACCGTAGAATTTCTTCACTCCGCTTGAAAGTGCGAAAACGTACTGGTTGATGGTCCTCCAGGCAGCATCGCACATGCCCTTTGGGCAAGTGTTGGTCGCATAGAACACCTGGCCTTTCTTGAGTATGCCGCAGGGCTTGAGATCGGGATTACCGTACTTCTTAACAAGGTCCTCCCTTATGGTTACATCTTCGACTGTGATCTTTACTACTTTCATATCATGTTTATTTTAAGAATGTTCGTTGAACAGCATCCTTGTGTTTTCGTGAAACGGGCAGTTCTTTGCCAGCAATTCGGACCCATTCAGAAGAAAGAAGGTCAGCATCCGACCGGTTCACGAGGAAAGCCCTGTGAATCCGCACGAAACCGTCACCCAGGACGTCTTCCCATTGGCTTATGCCGGTCCTGTTACGGTACTGCCTCCCGTCCCTGGCATATATCCATACTTCAGAATCGCGTGATTCTATATACAGTATGTCCCCCTTATTTAGAGAAACCTTCTTGTAGTCGTAGTTGAAGGTGATTGGACGGTCATCCGGATACTTCCTGTCCAGCCATTTCACCATCCGGTAGTGACCGTATGCAAGAATAGCCAGAATAGCGGCGACAAAGACAGGATTCCAGAGCATGGAGGGCATATCCTGTCTCGTGCCGCTGGAACGGTCTATGACAAAGACGAACAGCAGCTGCCACAGATAAATGAAAAAGAAGGTCATCGTCATGACCCCAAGAATGATGAAGAGAGTGTCCAGCACGCGTTCTTTCCTGGTCTTCGTTCTCTCGATCTTGGGGAGGAAAAAGGACAAGGCCATCGCGGCAGGAAGGAATGACAGGCTCATTATTATGGCGTGACCTATATCATAGTCCAGGCTCGTGAGGATTATGGCCGTCAAAAAGATTGCGGCCAGCCAGTATGCGACTATGATGATTCCTTTCTTCACTCTGAAACAAAAATAAGCATTCTTCTGCAAATACATAAAAACAGATTGCCGCCAATAGCGATGTTTGGGGATTTGACCCCAGAGTGTGCGGATTCTGCTTTGCATTTCTGCGCCATTCGTTCATAACTTTGCGACAAGGAATTCCGAACCAGATTGTTCAACTCAAAAAACGAAACGCCATGCTTCTTTTCGCATCAAAACTCTTCAATCTCGTCTTTTCCGCCGATCCGTTCGGGATCATCGTTGTCACGTTGCTGCTCATAGCTTTGTTCTTCGTCGCCTGGAAAGCTCCCGCCTGGGTAAAAGAAACCGGTCTGGTGGGACTCGCCGCAGGATGGCTATGGACCTTGGGCGGATTCATGGCAATGGCAAAGGCGATCGTGGATTGCGAACTGGATGTTGACATGTACATCATCTGGGCAGCAGTCCCGTCCGCTTTGATTCCAGCCGCATATGGAATCATCGTCTATATCATTTCTTTGATTATCCGCATTGTGAGGAAACCAAAGATGTAATAATCAAGTAGTTAAAGTAAAATACCCATCGTAGACCCCCGGCAATCATCCTTGAATGTCGGGGAATACTCGAATATAAGAGAAGGGGAGTGGTGACTCATTTGGAAAGGACATTCTTTGTATTTTCAGTCATTATCAATATCTTTACTGCACGAACAAAACATTTATTCGATATGAAACGCATCCTTTCAATCCTTTGCGCAGGCACCCTTGGCGTTGCCGCTTTCGCGCAGACCCAGACAATCTACCATTTCACACCCGTCAATGACATCAAGGTCACATCAGTGAAGAACCAGGCTTCCACCGGAACATGCTGGTGCTTCGCTACCATTTCTTTCCTTGAGGCTGAACTCATAAGGCAGGGGAAAGGGGAGTATGACCTTTCAGAAATGTTCGTGGTCAGAGGCAACTACAACGAAAGAATCTTCGACAACTTTCTCCGTCGAGGCAAAGGCAATATAGGTCCCGGATCCATCGGCCATATGGCTACCAAAGCCATCGAGAAATACGGTATCGTTCCCGAAAGCGTATACGATGGAATCGAGTATGATTCAGACCGTCACAACCATAGCGAATTGAGCGCATACCTGAA
>DBWN01000153.1:8102-8438 GCA_002308935.1 Bacteroidales bacterium UBA1237
AGCGACTACGTCGAACTGGCAAGCTTCAGCCATCATCCATTCTACACTCCGATCAGCATCGAAATCCCCGACAACTGGGACAACGGCCTTCAGTACAACATTCCTATAGACGAGTTCATGGAAGTGATTGACAACGCCCTCAAGAACGGTTATACTGTAGACTGGGACGGAGATGTCAGCACCAGTGAATTCAACCACAACAAGGGAATCGCCATCTGCCCGGAGCCCAAGGATCTCCAAGAGGCCGTAAAACTTGAGAAGATTTTCCCGGAGAGGGTCGTCACACAGGAAGTCCATCAGCAGGCGTTCGAGACCTTCGATACGACAGATGACCAC
>DBWN01000141.1:0-8708 GCA_002308935.1 Bacteroidales bacterium UBA1237
TGGGTCAGCATGTGGACCTCATCTATGATGAAGACGCTGTACTTTCCGACTTGAGGGGGGATCTGCACCTGGTCCATGAGCGCCTTGATGTCGTCGACTCCGTTGTTGGAAGCGGCATCGAGTTCGTGGATGCAATAGGACCTCCCTTCCTGGAATGAGATGCATGACTCGCAGTGCCCGCATGGCTCCATGTTCTCTGAAGGGTGCTCGCAGTTGATGATTTTGGCGAATATTCTCGCCGCACTGGTTTTTCCGACTCCTCTTGGACCGCAGAACAGGTACGCATGAGCGAGCTGGTTCCTCATGATGGAGTTCTTCAGCGTTCTTGCGATATTGTCCTGGCCGATAAGGGACTCGAAAGAATCCGGGCGGTATTTTCTGGCTGATACTATATATTCTGGCATATGGTTTTACCGGCTGTCATGGTCCGGGTATCAGATACAAAAATAGAGATTATTTTTCAGTATTTCGCTAACTTTGCACCCTAAAGGTCTTTTGTGACCTTCAGCTTATTGAACATGAGGAAGATTATCATATTATTGTCGCTTCTGTGCGTGAATGTCGCAGTTTTCGCTCAGGCGCAGATCACCACAAAAAAAGAGAAGCTGTCCGACTTCACGATGAAGACCACGAAGATCGTCCTAACGGGGAACGAATTCCTGGACCAGTCAATCAGGGAGGCTGCCCGCAATTCCTGGACGATCTCCCCATACGAGGTCTGCAGCACTGAAGAGTTCAATTCCCTGATGAAGGATCCCAAGTATTACTTCCTGGTGGTTGTGCAGATGGGAGGCAAGTCATCCCTCTCGGGCATCTCGTATTTCACCCTGGTGAAAGGGACCCAGGATGCGAAAAGCCTTTCCGATATGCTTGAAGTGGTGAATTTCCCGATCTGTGCGGCAGATGCCCCTTCCGGAAGGGAGGCGACGTTCCTTCCTGCGATCATGGATATAATACAAAGCTATGTTGAGAACTCCACGATACACGGTTTCAAGTCCCTCAAGGCTTCCAAGAGCATGAAGTCCGCATCCGGAATGTCCGTTTATTTCCTGGAAGACGATCTTGCATCGAATGTGGATGAGACGTTCAAGAAAAAGGTTTTCGGGAAGGGGATGCTTCTGGTTGATGAAGAAAGGCAGGACGACATAGCTATTGACGGGACAAGAAGTTCAATACTCAGTTATACGATTGCCCCGGCTTTCGCAGAAAAAGGTTCCGTGTGCTACCGCCTTCTCATTGACGCCAGGACGCATGAACTTTACTATTATAAGAAAGCCAAAGCAGGACAATTCGGCGGAGGTTTCACACGTGGGGAGTTGTCGGGATTCGCTTCGCGCGTAAAATGACGGTTTGTTTGAGGAGAGAGTAATGCTTACAGGAATAGCGCCATGCGGCATGCAGTATGCCGTTCAGAAGGCCGGGAGCGCAGTGGCTTATTGCGCACTCGGAATAAAAGTCGGAACAAGGGACGAGGAGGGATTCCATAGCGGAATCGCCCATTTCACAGAGCATACGATATTCAAGGGGACGAAGACCAAAAGCGCTTCCGTCATCAACGGATATCTGGACCGCCTTGGTGGAGAGCTTAACGCATATACGACCAAGGAGGAAATCGTTCTCCATGCGACTGTCCTTAAGGAAGATTTCAAGAAAGCGGGTTCTCTTTTGCTGGAATTGGCATCCTCTTCGGTTTTCCCGGAAAGGGAGATAGAGACTGAAAGGGGAGTCGTCATAGATGAAATCCAGTCCTACAAGGACAGCCCTGCAGATGACGTGTATGACCGATTCGAAGAGAAGATATTTGAGGGGCATGCCCTCTCAAATCCCATCCTCGGAACCGTACAGTCCGTGAAGAAGATAACATCAGATGAACTGAGGCGTTTCGTCGCACAGAAGTTCGTTCCGGGGCTGATGGCTTTGACGGTAGTCGCCCCCATTGAAGAGGAGATCCTCTCGAGAGAGGTCCTGAAGATGATTTCCAGATATTTCGGGCAGACTCCCTCACCTTTGCCGGAAAGGCGGCTTTCAACTCCTCTCATCAATAAATTCGATATACGTACGGACAAGAGGAATCATGAAGTCAATGCAGTGATAGGCGGGCTTGCCCCATCGCTCTATGAAGAAAAAGAGAGGTATGCCGCTATTCTCATGAGCAACATCCTCGCAGGGCCGGCTTCGAATTCCATTCTGAATTCCGTCTTACGCGAAAAGAACGGGTGGGTATATGCAGTAGAGACGTCTTATACCCAATACAGTGACTGCGGTATCCTTGCCGTGTGCCTGGGTTGCGACAAGTCAAATCTGGACAAGTGTCTGACTGCCGTCCAGAAGGAAATTCTCCGTCTTCAGACCATCCCTCTTTCTGATGCAAAGCTTTCCGCTGCAAAGAAGCAGCTTCTCGGCCAACTTGCCATAAGCGGAGACAACGGAGAGTCACATTGCCTTTCCATGGGGAAGAATCTTCTGTCATTCGGCCGGATCAGTCCTAAGGGCGAAATCCGTTCGAAGATTGAGGCGATCACAGCACAGGACATCCTTGACGTGACGCTCAGGATCTTCAATCCTTCCGGAGTTTCACGTCTTATATTCCTTTAGTCTTTTTTCATCATGGAGTCTCCTCTTGACAAATATCTCCGTCTTCATTCGACCCCTCAGGGCGATGCCCTTTCATGGATAGAAAGGCAGACCAACATAAGGACCAATTTCCCTCAGATGCTTTCCGGAGCAGTACAGGGAAGGCTTCTTACTATGGTTGTCCAAATGATGGGCGCCAAACGGATTCTTGAGATAGGGTGCTTCACCGGCTATTCTTCCGTCGCCATGGCGTCAGGCCTGTCTTCCGGTGGCCATATCGATACTCTTGAAATCAATGACGAACTTGAGGACCTTATACGTGAGGGCTTTTCAAAAGCCGGAGTGGAAAACCTCATAACCCTGCATATAGGTGATGCCAAGCAGACTCTCCGGAATCTTTCCTCATCAATCCGCTCCGGGGATATCCCCATGTATGATCTTGTATATATGGATGCCAACAAGAGGGAATACTGCGATTATTATTCAGAAGTCATTGAGATGGTAAGACCTGGAGGGATAATCCTTGCAGATGATGTCCTTTGGGACGGGAAACTCCTGGGTGACAGTCTTCCTGTAGACCGCCAGACAAGGGGAATCGCCCAATTCAATGACATGGTCGCTTCAGACCCGAGGGTTGAGGTTGTAATCCTTCCGATAAGGGACGGGCTGAGCATCATCCGTAAGAAGTGACAAAAACAGGGATAACAAAAGAAAGGGGCGACTCAAATGCGAGCCGTCCCTTTTCAGAATTATTCCCGGAGAGAGATCCGTCAGTCCGCTTCCAGCACCAGTACGTGGCTTGAATATCCTTGGAGAGAGAATTTCTCCAAATAGTTGTCCGGATATGAAGGGATGTCCAGGCCGTTCTCCATAAGGAATTTTCCGGAGAAGGTCTTCCCCTCGAACGGGAGTGAGACGTTCGAGAGCTTGTCAATTTCTCGGACAGTGTAATTCCGGTCAGGATCCAGCCCGGCCATTTTCACTCTCGGAAGATGCTGGTCGTAATAATGGTCTGTCTTCCACCAGAAGAATACTGCCCTGTCTTTCGATTGGTCGCAGTACATAAGTGACGCGAGACCTTTTCTGTCGTATGGAGAAAGTAGCCTGTAGAGGTCACCGAACTGGATTGTCGGGCGGATCTGTTTGTATTCTGAAATGGCTTTCTGGCAGAATTTTATCTGGTCTTCAGTCATGTCCTTGGGCTGGAGTTCCATGCCGAGCCTGCCGCTCATAGCCACATCGATCCTGAATTTGAGGGGAGTTACTCTCATGTTGGTGTGGTTGGGGACGGTGCTGATATGTGAAGCCATCGCAATCGAGGGGAAGAAATATGATGTTCCCCATTGCATGTATATTCTTTGCAGGGCATCGGTGTTGTCGCTTACCCAGAATTCATCGAACCAGGGAAGGACCCCGTAGTTAGCCCTTCCTCCACCGCTGGCGCAAGCCTGTATGGTGAGGCCAGGATATTTGGCCCTGACCCTGTCACATACCTTCTCGAACCCCCTGTGGTATTCTATATTGAGCTTGCTCTGCTCATCTTTGGGAAGGTAGTTGCTTCCGTGGCTTTGGACTGACATGTTCGCATCCCATTTTATGTAATCTATTCCGGGATATTTCGTCATAAGGTCGTCAACTATCCCGAATACGAAATCCTGTACGGCAGGGTTGCCGAGGTCGAGGACCAGTTGTGTGCCGCCCCTTCCTTGTGAGAGTTCCCTTCCAGGTGCGTTTATCACCCAATCAGGATGCTTTTCGTAAAGTTCCGATACGCTGTTGGCCATTTCCGGCTCAATCCATATTCCGAACTTTATCTTGTGGGAATCCGCCGCGTCCACAAGCCACTGGATGCCGTGAGGCAGTTTGCTTTCATCCACCTGCCAGTCGCCAAGTGAACTGTTGTCGGTCTTTCTGGGATATTTCACCCCGAACCATCCGTCATCCATGACGAAAAGCTCTCCTCCCATCATGGCTATGTCTCCCATCATCTTGTCCATGGTAGGCTCATTGATGTTGAAGTACACACCTTCCCAACTGTTGAGAAGGATCTTCCTCTCCTTGTCTCCGTGGGCCAGTTTATGGGCTCTTGCCCAACGGTGGAAGTTCCTTGATGCTCCGCTCAATCCTTCGGAAGAGAACGTGAGAGCCAGCTCGGGAGTGGTGAAAGATTCTCCTTTTTTGAGTGGATACTCACTGTTGTCGGGGTTGATTCCGGCAATGAAATGATGGTAATCGCTGTCATTTGTGATCACCTCAAGGTGATAGTTCCCGCTGTAGCAAAGAGCTGCTCCTATGACATCTCCGCTGTTTTCTGAAGGTTTCCCGTCAAGAGAGAACATGATCTCCGAGTGGCTGGTTTGGGCATTCCTTACCCCGTCCTTGTTCTCTATTTTGAGAGTGCCCGGAAGCAGTTCCTCCTGGATAAGCCCCGTTTCATTCGCCCATGTTCCGGTAAAGTGGCTTGCCCAGACTTCACCCCTTCTGATCGGAAGGTATCCTGAATCAAACTTTCTGAGAATGACCGTGCCTTTCGTATTATTGGAGATTTCAGTCCATGTCTCGATCATGTCGACATCTTTGAATGCCTTGTAGAAGACTTTCACAGTGATGGGATAAACCTTGTCCTTCAACACAAAGGTCGTCAGTACCGCATCCTCGGCTGCATTGTAGCCGTTCGAGGGTGTATGGATATCCTTTTGGGTGAAACTGTCCAATACCATCTCCAGAGCCATGCTTCCATCAGGAAGAGTGACCGCCAGGGCGTCCATCACGATGTTTCCGTGGCCATATACCGGATATGCGTCATGGGAACGGAATCCGGATTCCTGCAAAAGGGAGGTCTCCGCCGCTGAAAGGCTTTTACCGAAATAAAGGATCTTCAGGTGTTCCCCTTTTACTGCTTCGAGTACTATTGAAGTGCCAGGTGTTGCAACTGATACTTTCTCCGCACGGGAGAGAAGCGGAGTGGCTACCAAAAGTAAAGAAATAAGGACTGTCTTGAAGGATGGTTTCATGGTGATGTCATTATGGGGTTTGACAGACAAATATAGTTTTTCCCTTCCACTCCTCAAACACTTGCCGTTGGATATGTGAGCGGTTTCCGGAAACGGAAAATCCCCACCATGACGGCGGGGAGCGGTATGATTGTCTATGATCTCTTAGACGAAGTCTTCTACATCTTTTTCAGATACGGGATTGCCCCCTAGGATGAGGAGCCTTTCAACTACGTTCCTCAGTTCACGGATGTTCCCGGGCCAGGTGCGTTTCTGAAGGGCTACGATCGCTTCGGGACTGAATTTCACAATGCTCTTTCCGCTTTCGGAACATATCTGCTCCACGAAATATTCGACAAGGAGGGGGATGTCGTCCTTCCTTTCGTCAAGAGAAGGAACGTGGATAGGAATCACACAGATACGGTGGTAGAGGTCTTCCCTGAAGTTACCTTTTTCGATTTCCTTCTGGAGGTCCTTGTTCGTTGCTGCGATCACTCTCACGTCCACGGTTATGTCCTTGTCGCTACCCACGCGGGAGAGTTTCTTTTCCTGAAGCACTCTCAGTACCTTGGCCTGTGCTGCAAGGCTCATGTCCCCGATTTCATCAAGGAACAGAGTGCCTTTGTCCGCCTGCTCGAACTTGCCCTTATGCTGCTTGATCGCTGAGGTGAAGGAACCTTTCTCATGTCCGAAAAGTTCGCTTTCTATGAGTTCGGAAGGAATAGCCGCGCAGTTGACTTCCACATAAGGCATCGCACTCCTGTCACTCTGTTGGTGGATGCTCCTGGCGACAAGTTCCTTTCCGGTTCCGTTGGATCCGGTGATAAGCACTCTGGCGTCGGTGGGAGCTACTTTCTTTATTATATCCCTGATGTGCTGAATAGGCTGGGATTCTCCTACCATCTGCTGTCCATAGACCTTTTTCTTCAGAACTTTGACATGATTCTCAAGATTGGCCTTGTCGGTGGCGTTCTTGATGGTGATCAGGATGCGGTTGAGGTCAAGAGGCTTTTGTATGAAGTCGTAAGCCCCTCTCTTTATGCAGTCCACTGCGGTATCTATGTCACCATGCCCGGAGATCATCACCACGGCGGAGTCCACTCCGTCTTCACGGAGTTTGGACAAAACCTCTGTCCCTTCCATCACCGGCATCTTTATGTCGCAGAAAATCACATCGTATCTTTCCTTCTCGGCCATCTCTATGCCTGAAGGACCGTCTTCCGCGATATCCACCTCGTATCCTTCATCCATCAATATTTCCTTCAAGGAATTGCGGATTGACCGCTCATCGTCTATCACCAGAATCTTCATAACAAAAATGAGTTTACATGGGCTCAGAGGCCCGTAATTTCAGGGATACGCAAATATCGGGCAAAAAAACATTTCTTTCAGCATTTTTTGGTAATTTTGTGAACCTGCTTTCGGGCAGTATGATAACCACAAATTCCAAAATCATGAAAGTTCCGGATATCATAATAGCCATTGACGGCTTTTCAGCAACAGGGAAGAGTACCCTTGCCAAGCTTATCGCCAAAGAATTTGATTTCGTGTATCTGGATTCCGGTGCTCTCTATAGGGGAGTGACCCTCCACGCCCTGGAGAAAGGACTCATTGACAAGAACAACAATATCGATCTCAAAGGTCTGAAAAAGACCCTTGATGAAGGTCTTGATCTGCACTTCGAGTCAGGTTGTGGTGAAAGCCATACCTTCATCGGTGACAGGGACATCGAGAGCGAAATCCGTACTCTCAGGGTATCTTCTTCTGTAAGCCCTATCGCTGCAGTTCCTTTCGTAAGGGCTTTTGTCGATGAGATTCTCCACGAAGCAGGGCGCAAAGGAAGGGTGGTCATGGACGGAAGGGATATCGGTACTGCCGTTTTCCCGGACGCCCAGGTGAAACTTTTCGTTACAGCTGATCCTGATGTGAGGGCTCAAAGGCGTTTCGATGAGCTTCAGGCGAAGGGTGAAAACCCGGTGATGGAGGAAGTGAAGAAGAACCTTGAAGAAAGGGACTACATAGATTCCCACAGGGAAACCAATCCTCTGAGAAGGGCAGACGATGCGTTCATTATGGACAACTCCGACATGACCCTTCATGAGGAGGTCGTATGGACGCGTGGCTTCCTGATGGGAAGGTTCGGTATTCTTGAACTTACAACAGCGTCTTCGGGTAATGCCATCAAGTGTTGAAATTGACGCTTATTCCGGATTCTGCGGCGGAGTGATCCGCGCCATCGGGCAGGCGGAGGCCTTCCTTTCGGGGAAGGGAGGAGAGGTTTTGTACTCTCTGGGTTCCATTGTACACAACGAAGAGGAACTCCGTCGTCTGGAGGGGAAAGGCCTGGTAACGGTGAAGAATGTGGATGACCTCGCCGGAATCCAGTCCCCGACAATGCTCATCCGTGCCCATGGCGAACCTCCTTCCACTTATGCCCGTGCTTCCGAACTCGGTATCAGTGTGATTGACTGCACCTGTCCTGTTGTTCTTCAGCTCCAGAAGAAGATCCTCAAAGCCTATTCGTCTGTCAAGGAACGTGACGGGCAGATAATCATTTTCGGGAAAGTGGGACACGCGGAGGTCCTCGGTCTTGTCGGCCAGGTTGGCGGGGATGCGCTCGTAATAGAGAATATGGCCATGCTGAGGGACGCTTTCTCGAAAGGGGAAGTCAATCTGCGCGGACCCGTCGAAGTGTTTTCGCAGACAACAAAGAGTCCTGCTGAGTACGCCAGTATCTGCGCTGAACTTGAGGACAGGATGGCAAGGGAGAACGAACTCCCGATGGAGAGATTCAGGGGAACCGGCCTTCTGGTGGTGCATGACACCATATGCCGGCAAGTAGCATCCCGTCATTCCCAACTTTCCGAGTTCGCGCTGTCGCACGACATAATAATATTCGTCTCCGGGAAGGAGAGCTCCAACGGAAAAGTCCTTTGCCAGCTTTGCAAGAGCATGAACATAAGGACTTATCACGTGGGAGGCGTAGGGGACCTCAGGAGAGAATGGTTCCGCTCTGACGACAAGGTCGGAGTGTGCGGAGCGACATCCACTCCAAAATGGCTGCTTGAGAGCGTTGCTTCCGCTATAGAAGGCTTCGCTTAAGGACATTCCCTACCGGAAAAGTAACGAAAATGGAGACCG
>DBWN01000141.1:8747-12633 GCA_002308935.1 Bacteroidales bacterium UBA1237
TCCCTCCGGCTTTATTTGAAGAGCAGACGTGCGAAGGTGTTCAGATACAACCTCCAGTTCTTCCATACATGAGCGTCATCACTCACATAGAGTGTGTGAGGCATACCGTTACGGGTAAGTGCCTCATCGAGGATGAGGGAACCATTGTATGCACCGGTATCCTCTTTTCCTACGCCGATCCAGTAGAGCTTGTATCCTGCCTTCTTGATTCCCTGAAGGTCGGCATCAAGGTGGTCGCTGTCACGGATTCCGCAGCTCAAGGGGCAGATATATCCGAATACTCCCGGATAGAGGATGGTTGCGGAAGTGGTGTGGCCGCCACCCATGGAAAGACCTGCAATAGCGCGTGAGTCGGCTTTCGGGATTGCGCGGTATTCCTTCTCAATGAAAGGAATGATCTCCTTGACCAGACTGTTGACGTAAGCGTTGGCTGTGGCAGGATTGTTCCGGTCGAGAGCGATGGTTTCAAGACCGAGGACGCCGGCGGCGCGCTGGTTGGGGTTGCCGTTAGGCATGACCACGATCATCGGTTTGGCGAGTCCCTTTTCGATCAGATTGTCCATAATCTGGGCTGCACGTCCCATGCTGGTCCATGCTTCCTCATCGCCACCGCCTCCGTGGAGAAGGTAGAGAACGGGATATTTCTGCTTGGGATTGTTCTCGTAGCCGTAAGGAAGATAGACGGTCATACGGCGGCTGATACCCAAAGAGGGACTGTCATACCAGCGGTATGTCACTGTCCCGTGCTTGGTCGCCTCATAGTAGTTCTCGCTACGCTCTCCTGGAATGAACAGCATGTTCAGATACCGGCTTCCGTCACGCTGTACCTTATCGTTGAGAGGGTCATTGACCGCTACTCCGTCAACGATGAAGTTGTAAGTGTAGATTTCCGGCTCCGGTGCGTCGATTGTGATTTCCCAGATTCCGTCCGTTCCCTTGGTCATTTCCTCGGTTCCGGTCCAAGGGTTTGCCATCCAGTTTCCGGAGAGCTGTACCCTGGTAGCGTAGTTGGCGTTCAGACGGAAGGTCACTTTTCCGTCCTTGACTTCAGGAGACACGATGCGGTTGCCTCCGCCCATGGCGAAGTTGGCCAGTTCCTGGGCTGAGAGTGAGCACACAGCAAGAGTTGCTGCAGCAAACAATGCAAAGATCTTTTTCATGGATGTGGTGGTATTAATGATAGTGTGTTACGAATGGAATAGTGAGTAACCGGTTTATCAGAGGCTGATGCGCTTTTTGAGGCGTATGTCCTCACTTGAGGCTCCTATCTGGATTCTGGCCTTCTTGCCGCTGAAGGCGAAAGCATGTGCTCCACTGTCCCATAACTTGAGGTCATCGGCGGGAATGACCAGTTCGACGGTCTTCTTCTCTCCGGCTTTGAGCGCCACTCTCTCAAATCCCCTCAGACGTTTGGCGGCATCGTCTCCGGAGAACTGGGCATAGAGCTGTACGACTTCCTCGCCGTCACGTGACCCCGTGTTCTGGAGGTCGAACTTCACGATGAAGTTTTCACCGTCCTTGTTGACTTTCAAGCGGGAATACTTGAAGGAAGTATAGCTTAGTCCGAATCCGAACGGGAAGATGGGTTTGCCTTTGAAATACATGTATGTACGTCCGTGACGGATGTCATAATCCAGAAGGTTTGGGAGGTCCAGAATGTCTGATACCCATGTTTGGGTCGTGCGACCGGCAGGATTATAATCCCCGAACAGGACATCGGCAAGGCCGTTCCCGAGTTCCTGGCTGCACTGGGTAAGATGTACTATACCGGGTACGTTTTCAGCTGTCCAGTTGATGGCGAACGGGAAGCTGCTTATAAGAGCTACGACAGTGTTGTGGTTTGCCTGCCAGATTACCTTGATAAGGTCTTCGGTCTCCAGCTGGATAGAACGGCGGTCAAGGGCCTCACGTCCGTCGCCGGCGATTGTGCCCATCGCCCACGGGGCCTGGATCGATTGTGCTCCCCAGTCGGGACTGGTGGCAGGGTGGTTGCCGACGCAGACGATGCAGATGTCAGCCCATTTCGCTACCTGCTGTGCACTGCCGTCTGAATCCCATCTTTGGAAACGGACCTCAACGTCTTCTCCTTCCACTGCAGCTTTGATTCCATCGAGGGGGGTAACCGTATAAGTGGGAAGGGCTCCATACCAGTCCTTGAGGACTTCTTCCGCACGGTTTCCGAAGACGGCGATTTTCTTCACTTTCTTCTTGTCAATGGGGAGGATGTTCCCTTCGTTTTTGAGGAGGACGACTGATTTCTGGGTGACGAGACGTGCCTTGTCCTTGAATTCCTGGGTTTCCCAAGGGGCGACGTTCTCATCGAATTGCATAGCGTCATAAGGGCAGCTGGCGTCCATAAGACCAAGCTTCAGCATAGTGCGGAGATTGCCTTTGGTTCTCTCATCGAGAAGCGCATCGGAAATGTACCCTGCATCATAAGCGGTCTTGACCTGCTGGAAGTTCGAGTCTATGAAGCGGGTAAGTCCTGCTTCCAGGGACATCTTTATGGCTTCGTTGATGTCCTTGGCGTAATTGTGGGCGCTTACCATGAAGCGGAGGGCTCCTGCGTCATTGACGATGGTGCCGTTCATGCCCCATTCTTTGTTCAGAATGTCCTTGATGAACGGATTGGCCTCACATGGGATGCCGTTGTAGCGGTTGTAAGCGGTCATCAGTGACTGAGCTCCCGCCTTGGCTCCTTTCCAGAAGCCGTATGAATAATAGTCTCGGAACAGTTCCTCATCGAACTGTGAGTCGGTCGCGTACCTGTTGTCTTCGTTGCTGTTGGCAAGGAAGTGCTTCATAAGCGCAGCCCCACGCCAATAAGTGGGATCGTCTCCCTGGATTCCTTTCACTTCTGAGGCCACCATCTCACCTACGAGGTATGGATCCTCTCCGAAACTTTCTTCTGTACGGCCCCATCGGGGGTCTCGTGCGAGATCTGCATTCGGGGCCCAAAGGATGAGGCAGTTCCTCCCGCTCTTCTGAGAGTAATACCTGGCTTCATAGGACATGACGTCTCCGACAATGAATGCCATTTCACGGTCCCAGGTTTCTCCGATTCCGTAAGCCTGAGGGAAAGCGGTGCTGTTCACCATCCTTGGAGGCTGGGGGACTGCTCCTTGCTGGGGACGAGCGGCATTCATCTGCTGGAACTGTTGGGCGGCTCCCATGTTAGGAAGCTGGTTGGATCCTCCTCGTACAATGCCGTGTATAGCTTCTGTGCTTCCGGGATTGGCTATCCCCAAACGAGGGACTCCCTGACCGACCACGGTGGCTATTTTCTCGTCCACGGTCATCAGGGATACTGCGTTGTCAAGCCTCTCTTCTTCAGAGAGACCGGGATTCTGGAAAGGATACTCATAAGTCTGGGAGCGCATCACTGCAGGGAACAGCAGCAATGCCGCCAAGGCGGAAAGAACAAAAGGTTTGGTTTTCATACGGGTCGGTTTTAAAATAGCAGTCATTTGTGGGCCCACTCAGGAAGATATCGTCTTCAAGTGCAGACAAAACAAAAGTAATCATTATTATTATATGTTGATATCATCTTTGTGAAATATATTGACTTATGATCCGCCTGCCGAATAAGGAAAAGCCGGAAAATGAGTCAGAAAATGTCTTTTTCATCAGAAAATTGCGGAAAAACGCATAATTTGTTATTTTTGCGTGATTTTCAGTAACAAGTCACAAATTAATCATTTCCATATATGGCAACAACAGCTGATTTCAAGAACGGACTTTACCTTAATTTCAACGGCAAACCCTGCTCTATAGTATGGTTCCAGCACGTAAAACCCGGTAAAGGCCCCGCTTTCGTAAAGACAAAACTCCGCAATCTCGAGAACGGACGTATCCTTGAGAATACCTTCACCGCCGGTGCAAAGAT
>DBWN01000141.1:12739-29847 GCA_002308935.1 Bacteroidales bacterium UBA1237
ATGAAGGAAGGACAGCATGTAGAGATGATGTTCCTTACCGAGCCTGAGGAAAGGTGCCTCACCTGCGAACTCCCCACATATGTCGAGCTCGAGGTCACTTATGCTGAACCCGCTGTAAAGGGCAACACCGCTTCTACCAGCGCCCTCAAAGAGGTCACCCTCGAGACCGGTGCAAAGATCATGGTTCCCCTTTTCATCAACCAGGGAGAAAGGATCGCAGTCAACACTTCAGACCGTTCTTACGGACAGAGGGTATAAGTTTTCCTACGGTTTTCTTAAACTAAGAAGGGCTGGTCACATCGACCGGCCCTTCGGTGTTGTATACCTGAATAAAATCAAGAAAGGCAACCATCATCACGACGATCGCCTTTCTAAACCCTATTATTATCAACTAAACTAACCGACTTAAGAAATGGCAAAACGTGTGCCAAACTTGTTGGTCGGGCAAAAATTGAAATAATTTTATCAAAAAAGTGATTTTGGGAAGAGAAATGCCTCTGAAAACGCTACAGAGAGGTCTTTTCTGACTTTTCGATCTTCAATTGCTGGATCTTGTAGCTGTTCCCTTTGTAGCTTACGAAGATCGTCACCTCGAATACTTCACCTCCGGCATTAAGGGATCCGAGTGCGTATTTCATGTTGCCGCGTCCGGCTGTATGGTTGATGTCAAAGGACCTGGGAGTGTAGGAATCGAAGAACGATTTCATTATCTGACGTGCCTGATTCCTGCTTGAATCGTTCGTGGAGGAGAAGATGGATACCTCAAGATTGTCCGCGAACCAAGCTGAAAGTTTTTCGGCGTCACCCTGTTTTATGTATTTGGCGATGGGGTTGAAGACATCGTACGACTTGTCCTGTGCAAGCGCCGCAGTACTGCACAGAATGGCCGACAGGCCCACAATCATTGCCAATACGAATTTCTTCATCTCCGGTTTTGACCGATAACCTTAAGTCAAGTTGCAAATATTGAGCCACATTGCTAACTTTGCTTGTGGTAAAGAAGATTCGCTGATGAAAATTACTCTTCTCACTATGGGAAAGACGGACGTGTCCTGGGTGAGGCAGGGACTGGAACTGTATGTGTCCAGAATCAGCCACTATGTGCCCTTCACTCTTTGTGAAATCCCGCAGCTGAAGAATGTTTCTTCACTTTCCCAGGCTCAGATAAAAGAGAAGGAGGCCGACCTCATTCTTTCCGGCATCAAGAGCGGGGACGATGTCATCCTTCTTGACGAGAGGGGAAAGAGGATGCGTTCGATTGAGTTCGCCTCATGGCTTTCCGACCGTATGGCCCGCTCGGGGAAGGACATTGTCTTTGTCGTTGGAGGTGCGTACGGATTTTCGGACAGAGTGTACCAGAGAGCTGGTGGAATGATTTCCCTTTCGGAGATGACTTTCTCCCATCAGATGGTGAGAACGATTTTTGCTGAACAGCTTTACCGTGCGTTCACGATCATAAAAGGGGAACCGTATCACCATGAATGATCCGGCGCAATCAAGCAGATAAACGCGTGAGACCATTGTCACGAATAATACCTGAGTTGAAGAGAGGGTTACCTTGGGTGGTCCTTGCTCTTATCGTGTCTTTGGGGATTCTTTTGGGTTTTCTGCTGTTCGGTTCCGATTCCTCGAAGAGGGCGGCATCCAGGATGACACGCCATTTGGAGAAAAGGATGGCGCTCCTGTCTTCCCATATGAATGCCGTCATGGATACCGATCCTGCCGAATGGCCTGCTTTGGAGAACTTGCCTTCGGATATGGTTGTGTACAGGTATCTTGATGATACTTTGCAGTCTTGGAACAACCAGTTCACTCTGGATAATGACGATATATCCAGAAGGATGTACACTCCTGTTTTCGTGGGATCAAGCTACAATCTGGTTTCTCCTCTTATGGAGGTGGACACTCTTCCTTCCTTCATGAACCTTGGGCCCAATTGGTATGTCATCAAGAAAATAGTGAAAGGTAACTCTCAGGTATTCGGCGGTCTTGAGATAAAAAATACCGAGTCCGGCAGAGCGGTTGACGTGAATCCTCATCTGGGAGTTTCCGACAGGATCGGCATATATCCTATAGCCGAAGGAGCCGGAGTTCCGGTGTATGTGGAAGGGGTTCCTTTGATGAAGGTCATCAGGGAGAATACCAGCTACCTTTCGAACAGGATGGAACTCTTCTCCCCGACGGTGTATGCCGACGGAAGGTTGTTCGGTTCTTTGGGCAACGTTCTCATCATCCATCTTTTGATTTTCCTGCTTGTACTCCAATTCTATCTCAGCAGAAAAAGGATATTGAAATGGATAATGAGGGGCAATACCGACCTTAAACTAGGCATGTATGGACTTTTTGTGCTTCTTGCCATAGTGGCGATATGCCTGTACATCAATACCACATTCAAGAGTATCATCATGAACTCCAATATCACCTTGGAGCTCTATAAGATAAGCAGCATCAGCCGTTTCACTATCTATGTGTACTTGGCTTTCCTGATCCTGTCCCTAAGTATACCGTTCCTTTTCCAGATGCTGCGTCCTGTCGTGAAAAGACTTTGGGGAATAAGGTTCAACGTCTTTTCCAGGTGGGGAAGGATGATCTTCGCTCTTCTGTGTGCGGGATATTTCGTGTCGGTGTCTTCTGTTCTGGGATTCCGAAGGGAAGAGGACAGGGTGGAGATCTGGGCCAACCGTCTTTCCCTTGACAGGGATCTTGGATTCGAATTGCAGCTCCGCAGTCTCGAACGCTCTATCGCCAGTGATCCCATCATATCGTCCTTTATCAACCTTGATACGGACAACCGTCTGATCCTTAGCAGAATCAATGAGAACTACGTTTCAAGGATTTCTCAGGACTATGACGTGGGTGTATATATCGCTAGGGACGGTGACCAGAACTCCGGAGTGCTGGATTACTTCTCCAGCAGAATCGCATCTGCTACTGCAATCGCTGACAGCTCACATTTCCTGTATTCCCAGGCCGGCAACGGCAGGGCTGAATATACGGGGATCTTCCTTTATTATAATCAGGATGTAGGTGTCACAAGGCTTTTGATGGCTATTGAGTCCAAGGTCGACAAAGAAGGTCGGGGATATTCGGCTATCCTCGGAAGCAACGGACCAGGAACGGTCTCCATACCGGCGCGCTACTCCTATGGAAATTATCAGGACGGGAAACTTGTAAGCTACAGGGGAGATTACGCTTACCCGACAGTGCTTACCGGCAGGCTCCTTCGGGCATCTGAAGATGAAACCAGGTACGCGAAAATTGACGGGTATACCCATTTCATCTACCATATATCGGATGATGATTCGGAAAGCACAGTGATTTCTCGTCCTACAGAAGACTTCACCAAGTACATGGTGGCTGGATTCCTGGTAGCTCTTATGGCGTATTTCCTTGTGAGCATCCCCAAGGGAGGCAGAAGACGTACGATTTTCGGGAACAATTACTACAAGCAGAGGATAAACACCGTACTGTACTTTTCCCTCACTGCGACCTTGATAGTCATGGCCGTGATAAGCGTTTACTTCGTATATCGAAGGAACGAGGTCAACGTGACGACCCTCATGACGGGAAAGATCAATACCATCCAGTCCCTTCTCGAGGCAGACTGCAGGTACTATACCTCTTATGAAGACTTCGGGACGCAGGAGAGCGGAGGAAGGATCGAAGAGATCGGCAACTTCACCAAATCGGACATCACCCTTTACACCACTCAAGGCAAGGTCTTCAAATCCACATACCCGGAAGCTTTCGAGAGGATGCTTTTGGGCTCACGTACGGATGACAGCGCCTACAGAAACATAATGTACCGCAACAGGAGGTTCCATATCCATCGTGAGAAATTCTCGAACCATTCCTTCTATGCGATGTACGCCCCGGTGTTCAACGGGGACGGAACAATGCTTGCCATTGTCGGAGCCCCTTATACCGACACCGGCCTGGAATTCCGCTCAGAAGCGATATTCCACTCGTTGTTCATAATAACGGTCTTCTTCATTCTTCTCATACTGACAAGAGTCGTGACCGGCAAGGTCGTCGACAACCTGTTCAGACCTCTTGGGGAGATGGGCGCGAAGATGAACTCCGCAAGAACTGGTGGACTGGAATATATCATCTACGATCGCGATGACGAGATTTCGTCGCTGGTCAGGGCTTATAACCTCATGGTGCATGACCTTTCGGAGAGCAGCAAACAGGTGGCCCAAGCCGAGAGGGACAAGGCGTGGAGTGAAATGGCACGTCAGGTCGCCCATGAGATCAAGAATCCTCTCACTCCTATCAAACTCCAGATCCAGAGGATAATCCGTCTGAAGAGCAAGAATGATCCCAAGTGGGAGGAGAAGTTCGATTCCATCGTCCCCGTCATCATGGACAGCATTGACGGACTCACCGAGACCGCCAACGAGTTCTCAACCTTCGCAAAACTATACAGCGAGGAGCCCGTGGTCATCAACATCGACCGTCTGGCTATGGACCAGATTGCACTTTTTGATGAGAAGGAAGGAATCACGTTCCAGTATATGGGGCTCCAGGATGCTGAAGTCCTCGGTCCTAAACCCCAGTTGACCCGAGTATTCGTGAACCTCCTGACCAATGCTGTCCAGGCTATCGACAACCAGCAGAACGATGACATTTCGAAGGGTCTTGAACCAAAGCACGGTCTTGTCAACGTCTCTATCAGGAATTCCTCCCGTGAGGGATTCCTGGACATAGTCGTGGAGGACAACGGTCCTGGAGTCAAGGATGAAAACAGAAGCCGTCTTTTCACCCCCAATTTCACAACGAAGAGCAGCGGAACGGGACTTGGCCTTGCCATCTGCAAGAACATTATCGAAAGGTGCGGCGGTGACATTCAGTACAGCCGTTCGTTCGTTCTCCAAGGGGCATGTTTCACCATCAGGATTCCGAAGTATTCAGGTAAGGAGTAATCGTCCGTAGAGGAAAATAAAAAGTGCGGATCCACATTGATTGCGGGTCCGCCCTTGACTATGTCCGGAGCCTTATTTCTGCCTTATGTAAATCTGCACCGGGCAGCCTGTAAGGTCGAAGTTCTCCCTCAGCCTGTTCTCGAGGAATCGTTTGTAAGGGTCCTTCACGTACTGGGGAAGGTTGCAGAAGAAAGCGAATGACGGAGACTTCGTGGGAAGCTGGGTAACATACTTTATCTTCACGTATTTGCCCTTCCATGCCGGCGGGGGATAGTTCTCGATTTCAGGAAGCATCACTTCGTTGAGCTGGGAAGTGCTGATCTTCCTGGAGTAGTTCTCGTACACATGGTTCACTTCGTTCAGCACATCCAGAATCCTCTGTTTGTTTATGACTGAAGTGAAGATGATGGGAACATCATCGAAGGGTGCGATCCTTGCTTTCAGTCCCTTGGTGTACTCCTTCATGGTATTGCTTTCCTTGGGGAAAGTGTCCCATTTGTTCACTACCAGAACACAACCCTTGCGGTTTCTCTGGATGAGGTTGAAGATTGCCATGTCCTGGGCTTCCATTCCGTTGTTGGCGTCAATCATCAGGATGCAGACATCGGAATGCTCGATAGCCCTTATGGCCCTCATCACTGAGTAGAACTCCAGATCTTCGTCGACCCTGTTCTTCCTTCTCATGCCGGCGGTGTCCACAAGCATGAACTCATGTCCGAACTTGTTGTAGTGAGTCGCAATCGAATCCCTGGTGGTTCCGGCTACAGGTGTCACTATGTTCCTTTCCTCGCCCAAAAGAGCGTTGGTGAGGGATGATTTTCCGACATTCGGCTTTCCTACAATAGCTATATGGGGGAGGTCGGCGAAAGGATCCTCCTGCTCCTTCTCCTCGGGGAGAAGTTTCACTATTTCGTCAAGCAGGTCGCCTGTTCCGCTTCCGTTCGCGGCGGAGATGCTCCAGACTTCGCCCAGTCCCAATGAATAGAACTGGTAAGAGTCATACATCTTCTCTCCTGAATCAACCTTGTTCACGCAGAGCACGACAGGCTTTTTGCTGCGTCGGAGGATATCGGCTATCTCGGCATCGTAGTCCGTTATTCCGGTGGCGGCTTCCACCATGAAGAGGACAACGTCCGCTTCATCGATGGCGATTACAACTTGTTTCCTTATCTCTTCCTCGAAGACGTCATCTGAGCCTGATGACCATCCTCCTGTGTCCACTACCGAGAACTCGCTTCCGCACCACTCGCATCTTCCGTAATGGCGGTCCCTGGTCACGCCGGCAGTCTCATCAACTATCGCCTGGCGCATTCCGACAAGGCGGTTGAAGAGGGTGGACTTTCCGACGTTCGGTCTTCCTACTATCGCTACTAGACTCATTTCTCTCTCTGTTTATCGTATTGGAGTCCCATTCCGCCCGGGACTCTGAGGGGGGCGCATCTGAAGAGGAGAAGGAGCAGACTCTCTCTCTAAATCAGTGCTTTTCTGCTTGGAACAAGGAGCAGCTGTTGCATGCTTCGCTGTAAATGCCGCTGCAGTTGGGGTCCTTGCTCTTCGCTTTTTTGCCGAACAACTCCTCGTCCACTTCCTTCATGCATCTGATTCCCATCTTGCGCATGTTTTCATTTGATCCCACATCGGAGTTGGGGAAGTCTTTCTTCCGGAATATGACATTGAAGCACATCGCGAAGACTCCTACCCCAATAAAGATCAGTGCGGCGAGAAAAGCTTTCATCGGCGTTATGGGCTTTGCCCTTTGTGATTATTTTGTTGTTCTGTTTTTCTTATTTCATCAGTTATGGCCGGGACTTTGTGTTCCGGCCATCAAAACAGCGAGAGACGCCTCCGGCTCCTCTTTAGAATATGAACTCCGTGCTGATGGGCTCGTAGTTCTGGACCTTGTGGATGATCTTTGCGAAGGTTGCGGTCATGGAGACCACTTTTATCTTGCTCTTGTCCACAGCAGGGTCGTTCGTCAGAGGAATTGTGTCAGTGACGAGCACTTCGCTGAGTGCGGAACGGGCTATGTTCTCATAGGCCTTTCCTGAAAGGACGGGATGAGTGGCGCAGGCTCTTACGCTCGCCGCACCCTTTTCCATGAGGACGTCGGCTGCCTTGGTGAGGGTTCCGGCGGTGTCAATCATGTCGTCAACGATTATGATGTTCCTCCCTTCGACTTCACCTATCGCAGTGATGTTGGAGACAACATTGGCTTTCTCCCTGGTCTTATGGCAGATGATCACCGGGCAGGCTAGTTCCTTTGCATAAGCGTTGGCCCTCTTTGCTCCTCCCATGTCAGGAGCGGCGATTGAGAGGTTCTCTATGTTGAGTGACTTGATGTAAGGGATGAAAACCGAGCTGGCGTATACATGGTCTACAGGGATGTCGAAGAATCCTTGGATCTGGTCAGCATGAAGGTCGCAGGTCATTATCCTGTCGACTCCTGCAGCCCTGAGAAGGTTTGCGACGAGTTTTGCGCCTATTGACACGCGGGGCTTGTCCTTGCGGTCCTGTCTTGCCCAACCGAAATAGGGGATGACGGCGATGACCTTGTGGGAAGATGCCCTCTTGGCGGCGTCAATGGTGAGAAGCAGCTCCATGAGGTTCTCTGAAGGCGGGAAAGTGGATTGCAGGATGTAAACGGTCGCACCCCTTACGCTTTCAGTGAATGAGGGCTGGAATTCCCCGTCGCTGAAGGATGTGACCTCAAGCCCTCCAAGATGAACAAGCGGTTCATCGGGATTCTTGATGGCGTTGATTTCTGTAACCACCTTTTCCGCAAAGCTTTTTGAAGCTCTGCAAGAGAACAATTCCAATCTGTGTTCGTTTTGCATATCAATGACGACTATTAATCAGTTCTTGTATCCGTTTTCTGAACTTATGCTTCGTCTTCGTTGTCTTCTGCGTCCGCTTGCTTCATCTTCTGGAGACATTCTCCGATATTGCCGAGAATCTCCTCTTTGCCCAAACCGGTCTGGGAAGAGCTTTCGAAGTATTCAGGGGCTCCTCCCAATATGCCTGCCAGGGCCATAATGTTGTCGTTGATTTGTTTCCGCCTTGCTACCGGTCCCATCTTGTCCCCCTTGGTGAAGATGATGGCGAAGGGGATGTCCGATCCTCCGAGTTCGGTGATGAACTCGATGTCGGCCTTTTGCAGGGAATGCCTGCAGTCCACCAGTACAAAGAGTTTCACCAGCTCATCAGAGTGATTGAGATAGTCCCTTATCACGGCCTGAAGCTTCTCTTTCTCCTTCAGGGGCATCTTCGCATAGCCGTATCCCGGAAGGTCGACCAGATACCATTCTCCATTGATCAGGAAGTGGTTTACAAGTTTTGTTTTACCGGGAGTGGAAGAAGTGAGAGCCAACCGGCGTTGGCCGCAAAGCATGTTTATCAAGGATGATTTCCCGACGTTTGACCTTCCGATGAAAGCGAATTCGGGCAGGCGGACCTTCGGCTTCTCGTGGGTCCGTGTGCTGCTGCCAGCGAAAGTTGCTTGGGAAATTTTCATAAACAACACTATCCGCCGCTTCCGTTTCCGGTTTCAGGTCTGATTCCGGAGGACATTTGCGGCTTTCCGGTCGCAAAGATAGGTAATTTTTGGGGTTATCCGAAAAAGAAATCCTGATTCTGTGACTTTAGTTTGCACCAAGGAAGAAAAGAGTGATTTCCGTATTGTTTCCCGATAAATCATTTCTTTGGGAAATTTCCCCGAAAGCACTACCTTTGAAAGAAATAACCACATCAGATTTTGTCGACAGAAGGATACATTGACCTGCAGACTTTGCAACGTATGATCAAGGAGGGCGTCGAAGACGTCTTCCCCGGTCGTGTATGGGTCAAGGCGGAGATAAGCTCCATCTCGGTCAACACGAACGGACATTGCTATCTGGATCTTTGCCAAAATGTCGACGGCGTGCTTAAGGCCAAGGCGAAAGCGGCTATATGGAAGTCCAGGTATCCTCTGATTTCCAGGATGTTTCAGGAAGTGACCGGTGCTCCTTTGGCAAAAGGCCAGGAGGTCCTAGTCCAAGTGCAGGTGTCATACAGTGAACTTTATGGACTGACACTTTCCATCGATGCGATCCAGCCGGAGTTCACCCTCGGCATGAAAGAGGCTCTGAAGAAGGAAACCATAAGGAAACTCTCCGATGAAGGACTGATTGAAAGGCAGAGAGGCCTTTCGCTTGTACTTGCACCATATCGTCTGGCCGTCGTTTCCTCGGCTACTGCCGCAGGACTCGGTGATTTCACAAAGCACCTGAAAGAGAACCAATGGGGGTTCGTTTACAAAGTGGTCCTCTATGAGGCTCAGATGCAAGGTGATGGCGCACCTTCTTCAATCATCAGTGCACTAAGGACAATCTCTTCATCATCAGTCGCTTATGATGCCGTTCTTATTCTTAGGGGAGGAGGTTCTGAACTCGATTTGAGCTGTTTTGATGACTATGCCCTTTCCAAGGCGATTGCTTTGATGGACATCCCTGTCTTTACGGCTATCGGTCACGAAAGGGACAACCATGTAGCCGACATGGTCGCATTCAAGGCAGTCAAGACCCCTACGGCCCTTGCCGACCTTTTCATCGATTCCACCGTGGCTGAGGATATGAGGATATCTGACCTCGAGACTTCCATAATGAAAGCTTTGTCGACCCGGTTGTCTTCTCTTGAGACATCTCTTGAGACCACAAACCAGAAGATCGCGCATGCCGTGAAGTCACGTCTCATGGGTGAGGAATCAAGGATGATGAATCTGTCCGTTTCTGTCTTTTCCGGAGCCAAGGAACGCGTGAGCCTCGCTTTCAGCAGGATGGAGTCACTTCAAGAAAGGATCCGGGCAGGTTATTCGAATGCCGTTCACCGCTCTGAAAGCGGCCTGGACAATATTGCCACGTTCCTTAAGAATGCCTTGTTACGTCGTCTGGAGTCAGCTGAAGCGGAACTGCGCTTCGTTGAAATGAAGATATCAGCGACAGATCCGAGGAACATGATAACTACAGGCAAATCGCTTGTGGCTGATTCAAAAGGAGTCAGGTTCTCCACGGTGAAGGACCGCCGTCCCGGAGACAGCATTTCGGTCTGGATGGAAGACGGCAAGCTGGATTGCATCGTCCAGAAAGTGACCCTCACTTCGGACAAGCCTTCACAAGAGGCGGAAAACATTACTGCATAAGAAACAAAAACGTATACCATATGGAAGAGAAGTTCGACTATTCGCTTGCCATGAGCGAGCTCGAAGAAATCCGTAAGAAGGTCGAGGACCCCCGGACGAGCCTCGATGACATCGGGGCGCTTGTCTCCAGGTCAAAGGAACTGATAAAGCAGTGCCGGGATTATCTCCGCTCCGTCAGGGAAGCGATAGACAAGAGTTCGGAACAGGACGATGAAGAGAATCCGTTCTGATTCCCCAATCATTGAAACCAAACCAAAATTTGATCATGGAAGATAAGAAGAAAGCGGAGAAGCCGCTGCACATGATTTACGATACGGACGAGTATCTCAAGCCGTTCAAGGAAAAGATCGATCTCAGACATGAACGGATTCTGGCGCTTAAGAAGAAAATTGCCGGGAAAGGCACTTTGTCCGCTGCGATAAACAACCACCTTTACTACGGTCTTCATCGTTGTGATGACGGGTCTTGGGTGTTCCGCGAGTGGGCTCCAAACGCAAACAGGATGTATCTTGTCGGAGAGTTCAACAACTGGAAGAGGACGACCGCATATGAACTCAAGCCTCTGCCTATGGGCAATTGGGAGATAAAGCTCCCCGCCATGTTCCTCAACCACGGCGAACTTTACAAGATTTATATCGAGTGGCCAGGAGGAGGCGGAGAAAGGCTTCCGGCTTACACTACACGTGCGGTCCAGGATCCTGTGACGAAAGTCTTCTGTGCTCAGGTATGGGACCCCAAGGAGAAGTACCAGTGGAAAAACTCTTCTCCCGGTCCACGTCCCCATCCTCTCATCTATGAATGCCATATCGGGATGTCTTCAGAGAAGGAGAAAGTCGCGACTTTCGATGAGTTCCGCAAAGATGTCCTCCCTCATGTCGCCGACATGGGGTACGACACTCTCCAGATAATGGCCCTCCAAGAGCATCCGTATTACGGATCCTTCGGATACCAGGTTTCGAATTTCTACGCACTTTCGTCAAGGTTCGGTACCCCGGAGGAGTTCAAGGCTCTTGTGGATGATGCCCACGGAATGGGCATAGCAGTGGTGATGGATATCGTCCATTCGCACAGCGTGAGCAACGAGAATGAAGGCCTGAGCCGCTTCGATGGCAGGGAAGACCTGTATTTCTACCCCGGCCCGCAAGGACATCATCCCGCCTGGGGCTCCAGATGCTTCGACTACGGCAAGGACGAGACCAAATACTTCCTTCTGTCGAACTGCAAATACTGGATGGAAGAGTACCATATGGACGGGTTCCGTTTTGACGGAGTCACCTCAATGCTTTATTGGGACCATGGACTCGGAAAGGACTTCGTAGGATACGACAACTATTTCAATGACGGTGTCGATGAGAACGCTATAGACTATCTAGCTCTTGCGAACATGCTGGTCAGGGAGATTAATCCCGACGCTTTCACCATCGCTGAAGATGTCAGCGGAATGGCTGGTCTTGCGGCTCCTTTCGAGGATGGTGGAGTAGGGTTTGACTTCAGGATGGCGATGGGCATCGCTGACCATTGGATCAAGTGGATAAAAGAGAAGTCCGACGACCAGTGGAGCCCCGGTGAGATATGGTACGAGCTCACCAACAAGCGTGCGGATGAAAAGACGATAAGCTATGCCGAGTGCCATGACCAGGCTCTGGTTGGGGACAAGACCATCATCTTCCGTCTTATGGACAAGGAGATGTACACCTCCATGAACACCATATCGAGGTCTCCAATCGTCGACAGGGGAATCGCCCTTCATAAGATGATAAGGCTGGTCACCTTGGCTACCGCAGGAAACGGATACCTCACTTTCATGGGCAATGAATTCGGACATCCTGAATGGATAGACTTCCCTAGAGAAGGGAACGGATGGTCGCACAAATACGCCCGCAGGCAGTGGTCTTTGGCGGAGCCGGATTATCTCCGGTACAAGTATCTCCAGAACTTTGAAAGAGAGATCATTGGACTTTTCCGGAAAGAAAACGTTTTATCGGAAAGGCCAATCGTTTTAACTGCCGACGAACAGAAGAAAATATTGATATTCAAACGCAAAAGTTATATCTTTGCATTCAATTTCAACCCTACTGAATCATTTGCGGACTATGGTTTCAGTGCTCCGGGAGGAGAATGGGAAGTCATTCTTGATTCGGACGAGGAACGCTTCAACGGTTTCTCGAGGGTAAAAAGCGGTGAGAGGCATTCTGCGATCCCCGGCAAGTGCCCCAACGGCAACCAGGACTTCGACGATACGCTTTATCTGTATCTTCCCAGCCGCTGCGCCTTAGTACTTGAAAAGAAGGACTGAGCCCTTCCTTGAAAAAGGAAAAGCCGGTCGCTTTTAGTGTGTGAATAAACAGAGCAAGTGGCACTTGCCTAACTTCATTTTTATATGGCTTTTTTAAAGTTTAACAAACACGAGTTAGTCAACCTGTCCTATTCGCTTAAGAGGGAAATCATCTGCGCGAACAAGACAGGAGCGTATTGCAACACTTCCATTGTGACCTGCAATACCAGGCGTTATCATGGTCTGCTGGCTGTTCCTGTCGAGAATTTCGGAGGTGGTCAGTATCTCCTCCTTTCGTCTCTTGATGAAAGCCTTATAGTTAATGGGAAACAGTTCAATCTGGGAATCCATCGCTATGGTGACATCTATGAGCCGAGGGGACACAAGTACATTGTGGACTTCGGAGCCGACCCGGTTCCTGAAATCGTCTACAAGGTAGGAGGCATCATTTTCGTGAAGACCATTCTCCTCTCACCGGACACCGATCAGGTGATGATCAAGTTCGAGCTCAAGGACGCCCCGTCCAAGGTCGAGCTGAATCTCAAACCGTTCCTGGCTTTCCGTAACGTCCACAGCCTCACCAAGCAGAATCCTGAGGCTGATACCGAAGGCAAGGAAATCCGCAATGGTGTAAGCTACAAGATGTATCCGGGATTCCCCGATCTCAATCTTCAGATGAGTTCGGCGAAAGCTTCCTTCAAGAGCGCACCTTACTGGTACAACGGAATTACTCTTTCTGACGAAGCCAGACGTGGTTTCGAGTGCAAAGAGGACCTCTTCGTCCCCGGAAGTTTCACCATCACTCTCGCTCCTGGAGATTCTGTGATCTTCTCGGCTTCCACCAAGGAAGTCGCCCCCAGGACGATGGCAAAGAAATTCTCGGACGCCATTGAGGCTATGGGTGAGATTGACAACTACCATGACCAGCTCGTCCATTGCGCTGACCTCCTGAAGAGGAACCTCAATGGACGCAAGCAGATTACCGCAGGATTCACGTGGCTGTATACAGGTCTTCTCAGGGAGACGCTAATGTCGCTTCCCGGCCTGACCCTGTACGCCAACGGGGACACCGCAGAATTCGAGGAGATTCTCGACAACCTTATTGAAGACAATCAGGAAAGGCTGTTCCGCAGGACGACCCAGATTGAAGCGCCCCTTACCCTTCCCGCAGTCCTTCAGACCTATATCGAGTTCGGCGCTGATGCCAGAAAGGTATGGAGGAAGTACGGCGACACGGTCAAGGGCATCATAAAGAGTTATGCTCCCGGTCAGAGGAAGGAGGTTGCCCTCCAGCCGAACGGACTGCTTTGGGCGCAGTATGACCGCACTGCGCTTACATGGATGAACGCCTACATTGACGGATATCCCGTAACAGAAAGGGCTGGATACCAGGTGGAGACCAATGCATTCTGGTACAACGCCCTCTGCTTCGCCATCGAGATGGAGCAGAAATACAAATCAATCAGAAGCGAGTTCATCAAAGAATGGATGCCGGTTCGTGACCTTTGTGCTCAGAATTATCAGCCTATGTTCTGGAACGAGGAAAAAGGTTATCTCGCTGATTATGTCGACAACAACGGCCAGAACCTGGATGTGCGTCCCAATCAGCTTTACGCCCTCTGGGTACCTTATTGCCCCGTAGATGATGAAGCGGCCGGAAGCATTCTTTCCGTTGTTGACAAGGAACTTCTCACAAAGAGGGGAATCAGGACCCTATCACCTCGCGACGTGAAATACCGGGGAGTATACGAGGGCACCCAGACGGACCGTGACCTTGCATACCATCAGGGATGCGCATGGACATACCTCCTGCTTCCTTACATTTCAGTTTCGTTCGCACTCAGGGGAGCCTCCTTCTACAAGAGGGCTGAATGGTTGTGCGAGGGATTCTTCAAGGAGGACCTCAGCAAGCATGGTGTCGGAGCGTTCTCGGAGCTCTATGACGGAGACCCGCCTCACGAGCCTCACGGTGCGATTTCTTCAGCGATGAGCACCGCAGCACTCCTCACGATAGATCATCTGATGGAAAAATATTCGGAGGAATAGCATATGAAGGTATTGATGTTCGGATGGGAGTTTCCTCCCCATATCGCAGGAGGTCTGGGTACCGCCTGCTACGGAATTGTCAAGGGCCTTGCCTACAACGGCGTGGAGACACTTTTCGTGATGCCTTCAGCCTCGGGAGACGAGGATCAGAGCGCAGCTACCATCATCAACGCTAGTGATGTCCCTGTAGCGATAAGCTCAACACTTGACGTGGACGAGTTTTTGGACAAGGTCCAGTTCGTCCATATCGGGACTAATATGGTCCCTTATCTTGATCCCACTGAATTCCATGACCTGGTAGAAGACGAACGCCGTCGTCAGGTTAAGGACTTCAGGGTACAGTACGGTCAGAAGTTCAAATTCTCCGGCAAGTATGGTGCGAACCTCATGGAGGAAGTCGCCCGTTACGCCATGGTGGGCGGAACCATCGCCCTCCAGCACAAGGATGAGTTCGACGTGATTCATGCACACGACTGGCTTACTTATTATGCGGGTATCGCTGCCAAGAGGATGACTGGAAAACCTCTTGTCATACACGTTCATGCGACTTCTTTCGACCGCGGAAGCGCCGATAACATCGACACTAGAGTGTACGCTATCGAAAAGAGGGGCATGGAGGCTGCCGACAGAGTTATAACCGTCAGCGACCTTACCCGTAATATCGTCATAACCAAGTACGGTATCGATCCTTCCAAGGTGATAACAGTCCACAACGCCGTTGACTTCAGCGGCAGGGACAATATCCAGGTCGAAAGGGGAGTAAAGGACAAAGTCGTCACCTTCCTTGGCCGTATCACCTTCCAGAAAGGACCCGAGTACTTCATTGAGGCCGCAGCCAAAGTCCTCAAGAGGACAAAGAACGTCCGTTTCGTGATGGCGGGCAGCGGAGATATGATGAACCGCTCCATCCGTCACGTCGCCCGTCTGGGGATATCCGACAGGTTCCATTTCACGGGATTCCTCCGTGGAGCCGATGTCCAGAAGATGTTCGCCCTCTCGGACGTTTATGTGATGCCGTCAGTGAGTGAACCGTTCGGTATCTCTCCGCTTGAGGCCATGAGGACCAATGTCCCTTCTGTCATCTCCAAGCAGAGCGGTGCGGCGGAAGTCCTGCGTTATGCGTTCAAGGTGGATTTCTGGGATGTCGATGCTATGGCTGACCAGATTTACGCTCTTCTCCAGTATCCGGCTCTCGCCTCTTTCGCGGCCAAGATGGGATATGACGAGGTGAACGCTCTCAAGTGGAACAACGCCACGGCCAAGATGAAGAAAGTTTATGAATCAGTTGTCAACAAATAATCACGCATAATATTATGGCAAAGAAATCTATATGTCTGTATTTCCAGGTTCATCAGCCTACCAGACTCAGATTATACAGGTTCTTCGATATCGGAAAGGACTCCCATTACTATGACGACTTCGCCAACAGGACGATTCTCCGCAGGATAGCCCAGAAGTGCTATCTTCCTATGAACGCCCTTCTCCTTGAGCAGATCAACAAGCATAAAGGTGATTTCAAGGTGGCGTTCTCGATTTCCGGTTCCGCTATCGAGCAGTTCGACCGTTACGCTCCCGAGGTCCTCGACAGTTTCCGCCGTCTTGCTGACACCGGTTGTGTCGAATTCCTCAGCGAGACCTACTATCACTCTCTCGCCTCCCTTATCTCTCCCGCTGAATTCAAACACCAGGTGATGAAGCACAAGGCCGCCATCGAGCAGTACTTCGGTGTAACTCCCGTGGCTTTCCGTAACACTGAGCTCATCTACAGCAACTCGATCGGCGAGCAGGTATACGATATGGGATTCACCACTATGCTTACTGAAGGCGCACGCCATATCATGGGATGGAAGAGCCCCAACTTCGTATACAAGGACGAGACCCAGCCCAAGCTCCGTCTCCTTCTGCGCAACTACAGCCTGAGCGACGATATCGCTTTCCGTTTCGGAGGTAATGACCTCACGGGTGAGAAGTTCGTGGATTGGATGAAAGCTGCAGTGAAGGACGGTGGTGATGTNNAACCTGTTCATGGATTACGAGACCTTCGGTGAGCACCAGAACGCCCAGACCGGAATCTTCGACTTCATGTCCTTCCTTCCTGACGCTGTCATCGCTGACGGCACTTTCGCATTCAACACTCCTACTGAGACCGTCAAGAAGCACAAACCGGTCGCTGAGATCGATGTCCCTGAGACCATTTCATGGGCAGATGAGGAGAGGGATGTCACCGCATGGCTCGGAAACGAGCTCCAGCAGGACGCTTTCAACAAGCTCTACGCGCAGTATGAGAAGCTTTCTCTGCTCAACGATGTCACATTGTGGAATGATTTCGGACATCTCCAGGAGAGTGACCATTTCTACTACATGTGCACCAAGTTCTTCTCTGATGGCGAGGTCCACAAGTATTTCAACCCCTATGATACACCGTATGAGGCGTTCATCAATTATATGAACGTTTTAAGCGACTTTATTATCAGGGTCAATGATGAAATATCGGTTTTAGATGCTAACTTTGCGCCCTCAGCGGCTCCTAAGGCCGAAAAGAAGGCCGTGAAGGCCCCTGCAAAGAAAGCAGCAAAGGCTCCCGCCAAGGCTACAGCAAAGGCAGCAGCCAAACCGGCAGCCAAGAAGACAGCAACCAAGACAGCCGCTAAGAAGAAATAGCGTGCTGGTACTATAAATTCCGTCGTGC
>DBWN01000141.1:29934-45136 GCA_002308935.1 Bacteroidales bacterium UBA1237
CTTTAATTATTAAAAAGTGTATCTTGCTTCAGCAGTCCGGATTTCCGGCAATTGTGTAAAGAGAAATTCAAATGGCCAAAAAGCTGATCAATCCTGACTATCTTTTTGAAGTAAGTTGGGAAGTTTGCAACAAAGTGGGAGGTATCTATACGGTGATTGCGACCAAATCACTATACCTCATGTCCCAACTCAAAAGACACCATATCCTCATCGGTCCGGATGTGTGGATGGATACGGAGAGCAATCCAGATTTCATAGAAGATCCGCAGCTGTACCGTAACTGGAAAACCCAGGCGGCGACAGAAGGGCTGAGAGTCCGTATCGGTAGATGGAACGTGCCCGGAACTCCCATATCGATACTTGTCGACTACAAACACTTCCTTCCTGACCAGAACCGCATAATGACCGAATACTGGAAGCGTTTCGGTGTAGATTCCTTGACAGGTAACTGGGATTACAAGGAGTCGCTCATCTTCGGATACGCTGCCGGTAAGGTGATAGAGAGCTTCTATAAGTTCAATCTCTCCGCATCCCATAAGGTCGTCGCCCAGTTCCACGAGTGGCAGACAGGAGCAGGACTTCTTTATCTGAAGAGTGTGGAGATACCGGTCGCTACCACTTTCACTACCCATGCAACAGTTGTGGGACGTTGCCTTGCGGGCAACAACCTTCCTTTGTATGACAACATGGAGCAGTACATCGGTGATGAAAGCGCGAAGCATTTCAATGTTGAGGCGCGCCACTCGCTCGAGAAAAAATCAGCTGAGTACGCAGATGTCTTCACTACTGTCAGCGAAATCACAGCTAAAGAGTGTCAGCAGTTCCTCGGCCGTAAGATTGACGTCGTCACTCCTAACGGATTCGAGAACAGTTTCACCCCCGCCAGTGATGAGGAATACTCCGACAAGAGGCAGGAAGCGAGGGCACGTCTTGTGGAGGTAGCATCAGCGATGAGCGGAGAGGCTGTGGCTCCGGATTCGATATTCGTGGCTATCGGTGGAAGGTATGAGTACCGCAACAAGGGTATCGATGCGTTCATCGACGCTCTTGGAAAACTTGACGCTGAAGGTTGGGACGGAAGGAGTATACATGCCTTCATCATGATCCCTTCCGGCCATAACGGAGCGGACAAGTCACTTGTCGCGAAGATGGCGGGGAACGACAACGAAAATTACACTACCCAGGTTACCCATTATCTCCAATATCCCGAGTATGACCAGATAACGAGACGTTTCCGTGAACTCGGTCTCGTCAATTCCATCTCCAGCCATGTCAAGGTCTATTTCGTCCCCTCATACCTCAACGGGAACGACGGAATCTTCAACATGAAGTATTATGATCTTCTCGTCGGCATGGACCTTGGCCTGTTCCCGTCATATTACGAACCTTGGGGATATACCCCTCTTGAAGCACTGGCGTTCAGGGTACCTACCCTCACTACCAGTCTTGCAGGATTCGGAATGTGGGTCAGAGAACACTACAAAGGGAAGAAACATCCCGGAATCACTGTTCTCGACCGAACCGATTCGAACTACTCAGAAGTGGTCGACGGAGTTGTCGCCAGGATCAAAGAAATCGCATCTCTTGACAAAGAGCTGCGCAAGGAGTATATGGAGTCAGCCCGCGAAGTCGCTTCCATAGCACTCTGGGAAAATCAGATACAATATTACAAGGAAGCATATTCACTCGCACTCGAGAAGGTTATCGAGAGGGTCGGAGCCTTCCCCCAAAAAATAGAAACGAAACAAATGAAGTACGAAAAAATCGAAATCAACGCCCCTTCATGGAAGAGCGTCATGGTGACAAGACATCTTCCCGAGGCGCTTTCCGGACTTGAGACCCTTTCCAAGAACCTCTGGTGGTGCTGGAACGACAACGCCAAAGCGCTGTTCAAGTCAGTAGACCCGGACGTATGGCACAATTCCGGACACAATCCTCTCCAGCTCCTTGACACTGTGAGTATCAAGAGGTTCAACCAGCTTGCAAAAGACAAGAACTTCCTCGCCAAGCTTCGCGACGTCATGGAAGACTTCGATTCATATATGGCGCTCAAGAGTGAGAGGAAAGACCCCTCTGTGGCATATTTCTGCATGGAGTACGGTCTTGAAACTTCACTTAAGATATATTCCGGAGGTCTCGGAATCCTTGCAGGAGACTATCTGAAGGAGACTTCCGACATGAACGTCAATCTTGTCGCAATAGGACTTCTTTACAGATACGGATATTTCACTCAGGTGCTTTCCGCTCAGGGAGACCAGGTCGCCCGCTATGATGCACAGGACTTCATGAAGATACCTGCCGCTCCGGTCATGGACGCTGATGGCAACTGGATGACTACAAGCGTAGCTTTCCCCGGAAGAAACATCACTGCAAGGATATGGAAAGTCGCAGTCGGAAGGACCGACCTTTATCTGCTCGATACAGATTACGAGGCCAATATTCCTGAAGACCGTCAGGTGACCCATCACCTCTATGGTGGAGACTGGGAAAACCGTCTCAAACAGGAACTCCTTCTGGGAGTCGGAGGAATCAGGGCTCTCCGCCATCTGGGTATCGGTGCTCAGGTATATCACTGCAACGAGGGCCACGCCGCTTTCATAGGCCTTGAAAGGCTCCGCGAGTACATTGAGCATGATGATCTTACATTCCCCGAGGCTCTTGAAGTCGTAAGGGCTTCATCCCTTTTCACCACCCATACTCCCGTCCCTGCAGGACATGACGCATTCGAAGAAGGTCTTCTTCGCAAATACATAGGTCATTATCCCCAGAGACTGAAGATCGATTGGGAGACCATGATGGGCCTGGGCAAGCTCAACGGAAGCGATGTTAATGAGAAATTCTCAATGAGTATTCTCGCCGCCAACATCTCCCAGAATGTGAACGGAGTTTCCATGCTTCACGGAAAGGTAAGCCAGAACATTTTCTCCAACATGTATCCCGGTTACCTTCCTGAGGAACTCCATGTGAGCTATGTCACTAACGGTGTACATTATCCCACTTGGGCCGCCAAGGAGTGGAAGCAGGTGCATGCGGAGGTCTTCGGTCCCGAATTCCAGACCCATCACTATGACAAGAAGTGCTTCGAAGGAATCTACCGTGTTTCTGACGAGGTCGTATGGAACACCCGCAAACTTCTCAAGAAGACCCTCATCTCCGTAATCAAGGAGCGTCTCTCCAATCCTGCACTCTCAAGCCATTATTCTCCCGCCCAGATAATGACCATCACCAACACACTTCGTGATGATGTCCTTACAATAGGTTTCGCGAGGAGGTTCGCTACGTACAAGAGGGCCACCCTTCTGTTCAGCGACCTTGACAGGCTTGATGCGATCGTCAACGACCCCAAGCGCCCGGTACAGTTCATTTTCGCCGGAAAGGCTCATCCCGCCGACAAGGCAGGCCAGGACCTTATCAAGAGGATTGTCGACATCTCCAAGGAAGAGCGTTTCATCGGAAAGATCGTCTTCGTGCCCGGATATGACATCACTCTTGCAAAGAGGCTTGTCCAGGGTGTCGATGTGTGGATGAACAACCCTACCCGTCCTCAGGAGGCTTCAGGAACTTCAGGAGAGAAGGCTGCCATGAACGGTGTCATGCACTTCTCTGTCCTTGACGGATGGTGGGTCGAAGGTTATAAGGAAGGTGCCGGTTGGGCTCTTCCTCTTGAGAGGACTTACGATGACCAGAGGTATCAGAATGAGCTTGATGCCGGTACTATCTATAACATCATAGAGAACGACATCGCTCCGGCATACTATGACATCGACTTCCGTACCGGAAGGTCTTCACAGTGGATTGAATACATCAAGAACACCATCGCACAGGTGGCTTGCAACTTCACCACCAACAGGATGCTCACCGATTACTGCAACCAGTACTACATCCCTCAGTCTCAAAGGACTCAGTTAATGGTTGCCGATGACTACAAGGAGGCCCGCGAAATCGCCGCTTGGAAGAAGCATGTTCTCCGTGAGTGGTCTCACATCGAGATCGTCTCCTATACTCAGCCAGACGCATCGTACAACCTTGCTCCCAACAACTTCGTCCATTCCGAGGTTGTTCTCGGAATCGGAGACCTTCAGCCTGAGGACATCGGAGTTGAGATGCTCTTCTGTACAACGGACAACAAGGGCAACCTGCATATCCGTGACAAGAGTGACTTCAAGGTGGTCGAGTTCAATGGAGGTGTCGCCAAATATGAGGCATCCATCCTTCCCGAAAGGACCGGAATGTACCAGGTTGCGACCCGAATTTTCGCCAAGAACCCCAAGCTGCCTCATAGGCAGGACTTCGGACTGGTGAGATGGCTGTAATAGCGACCGGATTCTTTGACGGTGTCCATCTTGGGCACCGTCTTGTCATTGATACCCTCGTGGATGAAGCAAGGAAGCGGGGGGAGGAGAGCGTTGTGCTCACCTTCTGGCCGCATCCGAGGACCGTACTCCAGAACGGTGCCCGTGACCTCAGGCTTCTTACTACCCTTAAAGAGAAGGTCGACCTTCTGAAATCTTGTGGTGTAGACAGGGTTGAGGTGATCCGGTTTACAAGAGAATTCAGCCGCTTGAGCACGGAAGAGTATCTAAGGGACGTAGTCAAAGGAAAGTATGGGGGCAGTGCGATACTGCTCGGTTATGACAACCGTATGGGCAGGGATGCCGGTTCTCCGGACACCATTGCGGCTAAGGCGGAAGAGGTCGGCCTTGACGTCATCCGTACTGTGAGCGTACCTTCAGGGAAAGAAGAGAAGAGAGCGATCAGTTCCACTCTAATCAGAAGCCTCATAACTGAGGGGAAAGTGGATGACGCCGCTTCTTTGCTCGGGTACAGATATTCTCTTTTCGGGGTTGTCGTTGCGGGTAACCGTCTTGGACGGACAATCGGGTTCCCGACTGCCAACATGCAACTTTACGAGCCCCTTAAACTTGTTCCCGGAAATGGTGCATATGTGGTTGAGGTAGAGGTCCTGGGCCAGAAATACAACGGTATGTGCAATATCGGAGTAAGGCCTACCGTTGCTAATAACCTCGCTTTGACGATTGAGACCAATATCTTCGGTTTTGACGAGGATATATACGGCCTTGACATCGAGGTTAAGTTCATCCGCAGGATCCGGCCTGAGGTTAAATTCTCGTCTTTGGAAGAATTGGCCCATCAGCTTGCCCTGGACAAGGATTATTGTCTTTCTGCGGAATAATTCCTAATATTGCAACAGGTTAACACAAGTTGCCTTATTGAGGAATGGATTCTGATTTTTTCGGTGTTATTTGGACGTTATTCCTGATTTTCTTGGGAATCGGATTGCCGATTCTTGAGAAAAGGGCCAAGAAGCGGAAAGCTCAGGGCAGAGTGACTCCTCCAAGGAACTTTACCCGCCCTTCTGCAGGCACCGCAATTGACATACCGGACAAGAAGGAAGCTTTTTCTCCTATCAAGGTCGACGAAGAGGAAGTCAAATGGCCGGAACGCGATCTGTCACCTCATGAAAAGGATCCGGGGGAGGATATCACGAGGTCCATTCTTGAGAAGATATTCGGAGAGGACCTCTTCGACGACAGTACACCCGAGGTCCAGTCGGAAGAAGAACTTCCATCCTCTTCATCACCGGACGATGAAGGTGTATGTTCCTTCGGAACACATGAGTCCCGTGTTGAGGTACGGCCGCAACCTGAGGCTTCTAAGCAGAGCTCGCCACTTCCCAAGGAAAGTCCCCGCACCAAGATTATCGATGATCCCAAGAAGATGATAGTCTATGCTGAGATCATGAAACCGAAATACGACGAGTTTTGACGACTTTTCGTCACCGGAGTGCCGTTTGAATCCTTTTTTTCGTATATTTGCAGCACAATAAGGAGATTTAAGGGTTCTGCCGTCAAGGCAGGACTCATTTTTAATACTTGATTCCGGAAAAGAAATACACCACATATACTGATAACAGTAAGCAATAGAGTTATTATGGCAGATATTCATTACATGTCTCAGGAAGGTCTGGACAAGATAAAGAAAGACTTAGCGGACGCTCTCGCTCAGCGCCCTGTGATTTCCGCCGCCATAGCCGAAGCCAGGGAGAAGGGCGACCTTTCAGAAAATGCGGAATATGACGCCGCAAGAGATGCCCAAGCACTTCTTGAGCTGAAGATAGCGAACCTCAAGAACATGGTAGCCAACGCGAAGGTCGTTGACGGTTCCATGCTCAGTACTGACAAGGTCCAGATGCTGAACAAAGTCAAATTCAAGAATCTCGCAAACAAGATGGTCATGGAGTATACCATCGTGGGAGAGACTGAAGCTGACCTTGCTCATGGGAAGATGGCGGCTACTACACCGATAGCGAAGGCTCTTCTCGGCCATTCAGTCGGTGATGTCGTTGAGGCCAAAGTCCCTCAGGGTATCCTTAAACTCGAGATTCTCGGCATTTCACTGTAATATGGCTACGATTTTCACAAGGATAGCGAAGGGTGAGATTCCTTCCTATAAGGTTGCGGAGAATGATGAATTCTACGCTTTTCTGGATATTAACCCCCTGGCAAAGGGGCACACCCTCGTCATTCCCAAGAATACGGAAGAAGACTACATCTTCAATCTTGATGACCCCACTTATCATGGCCTTTGCGCTTTCGCCAAGAAAGTGGCGGCTGCAATCAAGGAGGCTGTTCCTTGCAAGAGGGTAGGTGTCGCCGTCCTTGGTCTTGAGGTGCCTCACACCCATATCCATCTTGTCCCTCTTCAGACAGAAGGGGACATGGATTTCAGGAAAGAGAAACTTTCCCTCTCTCAAGAGGAGTTCTCAGCGATAGCCGAGTCGATCAACAAAGCATTCGAATCCGGAAAATAATCTTCCCGGATCACTATACAAGATGAAAACTACAAGGACAATACTGAAAGCTGCGGTCATTCTCATGGCCGTCGCAAGTGTATTCTCATGCTCCCGCGGGGCCAGAATAACCGGAGTCGTCGGAGATGACCCCAACGACAAGATAGTCGTTACTCTCCTGGACGCGGGCAGATACAATGTGCTTGATACCGTGACTACGGACAAGAACGGCGCTTTCAAATACGTCGTGGACGTGAAGAAGGGGCAGCCTGAGTTCATATATCTGTTCCATGGGGACACGAGGATCGCTTCACTCCTTCTCCAGAACGGTGAAAAGGCGATAGTCAAGACTGACACCCTCGGCAATTATTCAGTCACAGGATCACCTGAGACCGAAAAGCTGATGGAAGTGGAAAGGGACGAGGCTGAGTTCAGCAACAAGTTCGCCTCAACGACCGCCAAGCTCAATGATCTCGATCCCAATTCTCCAGCGGCTGCTGATGTCAGGCGTGATCTGACCAAGCAGTACATCTCCTATTACCGCAGCAGGGTCCAGTATGTGATGTCTAACCCCAAATCGCTCACTGTAATCCCGGTGCTCAATCAGGTGGTGGGTGACAATCTCCCTGTCTTCGGGCAGTCAACGGATGCGATTCATTTCAGGAACTGCTGCGACTCCCTGATGACGGTTTACCCTGACTCCAAATACGTGAAAGCACTTGCCGATGAGACCAAGAGGAGGCAGAACCTGCTTGAACTCAATTCCCGGATCTCTAACGCCAACGAGCAGGCTTACGTGGATATCGAACTGCCTGATGTCAAAGGACAGCGTTCCAAGCTCAGTGACATTGACGCCAAGGTGGTCATGGTGTATTTCTGGTCTTCTGAAGTCAGCGGACAGAACATGTTCAACTTTGAGGTCCTGAAGCCCATCTATTCGGAATTCCATCCTAAAGGCTTCGAGATATATGCCGTATCTCTTGATACTGACAAGACATTGTGGGCGACCACCCTTCGTAATCAGCAGATCGATTGGGTGAATGTCTGTGACGGACTCGGATCAGCATCTCCTTCCGTTGCTCTCTACAATGTGACTTCGGTACCTATGGTGTTCTTCCTCGTAGACGGAAATCTTTCTCTCGAAACTTCCGTCACCGACGGACCTTCTCTCAGGAGATTCCTGCAGAGCAACCTCAAGTAGATTTCTATCCGGTATAATACAGATGCAGCCGTCCTTCAAGGGCGGCTGCTATCATTCTGTACAGGTTGATCCGGATGGTGTCAATAGGGGAGAGAGTCCATATGGTCGTGAACGATTCCGAGCAGCCGTTGAAGGTTTCCCGGAGTGTTCGCGGCTACAACAAGGGACGGAGCGTAAAGTGAAGGCGCCTTGCCGTCGAAACTTGCGATGCATCCGCCCGCTTCCGAAAGGATCAGTGCTCCTGCGGCATAGTCCCAGGGCTGAAGCCTCATTTCGAAATAAAGTTCAACGAAACCGGAAGCGAGAAGGCACAACTCGATGGCGGCTGAGCCCCAACGCCTGGTGTCATTGCTTTGCATATGCACATCATAGATGATATCCGAACAGGTCTTTGCGAACTCCTTCCTGTAAGTGCTCATGGCGCAGCAGAAAATCCCGTTCTCGAACGGCCTGTCAGAAACATGCACGGGCTTACTGTTGAGAAAGGCTCCGCCTCCTTTTATCGCAGAATACAATTCCCCTCTTGCGGGACTGTAGACGACTCCGAGGACCGGGCCTTCGTCTTTTTTGGCCAATGCCACACTGATGCAGCAGTCGGCTATTCCTCTGGAATAATTCGCGGTCCCGTCAATCGGATCAATGATCCAGATCAGTTCTTTCGATGTGTCGTGGAAATCCTCCTCCTCGCATATGAATCCGCTTCCGGGAAGAAGCTCGGAGAGTCTGCCGGTCAGGAATTCCTGGACGGCAATGTCGGAAGATGTTACAAGGTTCGCGAACCCGTCCTTTTCAAACACTTCATATCCTTTTCCCACCATAAGCGAGGACGCTTCTTTCACGATGGAGATGACACTCTGAAGAGTATTTTCGCTGATGATGCTGCCGGACATTTTCAGAACAGTTTTTTCTTGCTGACCGTGGTGACGAACTCTTTCAGATAGAAAGGCTCGAAGTATGCGACATCCCTCCAGTTCTTTTTCTCGAACTCCCTTGTCGCCGGTATGGCCATGCCCCATGCGCTAGGGCAGCATTGGAGGAATCTCGCGTTGGGATGGTCGATGATTCCGCGGCATTTGTCCGCGCCGTCCCCGATGAAGAGGACTGTCCCTTCGTCCAGGATATCTCTGAAACTGTCTCCGTCAATTATCTTGCTTTCGATGGGGGAGAGGCTGTTCCCGTCATTGTCATAAACGGAGCAGTACACTTCCATTCTTCTGGCGTCGATCATGGGCACTATCTTAGCGACTCCTGTCATAGTCTCGGGAGATGAAAGAGCCTCGCCTACGAGAGCATCAAGCGAACTTACCGCCAAAAGAGGGACTCCGGCTCCGAAACACAAGCCTTTGGCAGTGGAGACTCCGACCCTGAGGCCGGTGTAAGACCCCGGTCCCATGCTTACGCAAACTGCGTCGCAGTCTTTTACTGATATGCCCCTTTCGTCCATCATTTCCTTGATGAACGGGGCTGTCAGTGAAGAGTGCATCCTTTCGCTGTTCTCCCTTCTGGAGACTATTTTGCCGTCTTCAAGGATGGCGGTGGAACATAGGGAGGTGGATGTTTCGATAAGTATTATTCTTGCCATTTGCTATGATGCGGAATTGAACAGCAGGTCCTTCAGTGCAGGGAAAATCGTATAGGTGATTTCCTTGAAAGGTGGGTACAGTACGGAACTGTCCAGAGTCTCTTGTGGAACGAATCCGAACTTTGTATTGAGGGTGTTGAAAAGCACGATTAGAAGACCGATCAGAAGGCCGCCTTTAAGAAGAGAGAGCACAAGTCCCAGCAGCTTGTCGAGCCATCCCAGCATCACAAGCTTGAGCAGCTTTTCGATCGCCTTCCCCACCAGATGGAGAACAAGAATGACGGCTATAAGTATGATTATGAATGAGATGACATTCAGGACGGCATCCGATACTGAGAGGTAAGGCTTCAAGTATTCACTGACAAGTTTTGAGAATTTTGCTGACATCCAGATGCCCAAAATCACGGAGACAAGGGCTGTAAGTTGCGAAACGAAGCCTTTCTTGATGCCTTGGACCAGAAACGGCACAAGACAAACTAGTATGATGATGTCAATCGTCTGCATGGTTTTTTGATAAAAAGGGAGTAAATGATTATCTTTGCGTGATAAAATTGAAGGCCTGTCAATCGGCGGCAAAATTATAGAAAAAAATATGACTTTCAAAGAATACAAAGGTCTTGACTTGGTAAAGGTAGGGGCGGAAGTCCTGGAAAGATGGAAGAAGAACCATGCGTTTGAGAAGAGCCTCTCGTTGAGGGAAGGCGCTCCCGAATTCATTTTCTTCGAAGGCCCTCCTTCCGCTAACGGAAAGCCCGGAATCCATCACGTGATGGCCCGTTCGATAAAGGATTCGATCTGCCGTTACAAGACCCAGACAGGATACAAGGTCAACCGCCGTGCAGGATGGGATACCCATGGACTTCCCGTAGAAATAGGAGTTGAGAAACTTCTCGGGATCCATAAGGAGGACATCGGTACAAAGATCTCTGTCGAGGAGTATAACAATACCTGCCGCCGCGAGGTGATGAAATACACTGCGGAGTGGGTCGACCTTACCGAGAGGATCGGATACTGGGTCGACATGAATGACCCTTATATCACATACGACAACAGGTACATCGAGACTCTATGGTATCTTCTCAAGGATATCTATGACAAAGGCCTTCTGTATAAGGGATACACGATTCAGCCTTTCAGTCCATCTGACGGAACCGGTCTTAGTTCCCACGAACTCAACCAGCCGGGTTGCTACAAGGATGTGACAGACACCACTGTCACATGCCAGTTCGAGGTGATCAAAGACGGAAAGAGCCAGCCTCTTTTCGGATGTGAAACCGCTCCGGTTTACTTCCTCGCCTGGACGACAACCCCTTGGACCCTTCCTTCGAACACTGCGCTCTGCGTAGGTCCCAATATCGTTTATTCAAGGGTACTTTCATTCAACCCTTATACAGGTGCCGAGGCGATTTACGTGGTCGCTAAAGACCTTATCCCTACACTTTTCAATCCCAAGGCTGCAGAACTCGCTCTTGAATCATACCAGAAGGGCGACAAGCTCGTACCTTACAAGGTGCTTGACGGAGAATTCAAGGGCTCGGAACTTGTGGACATCCGTTATCATCAGCTGATTCCTTGGTTCAAACCTACCGAAGGAGACGCTTTCAGGGTCATCCCCGGAGACTATGTGTCCACCGAAGAGGGTACGGGTATTGTCCACATCGCTCCCACTTTCGGAGCCGATGACAAGAGGGTCGCAGCAGCTGCCGGTATCCCTCCCATCATGGTAGTGGACAAGGCTGGAGTACGTCAGGCCCAGGTTGACCGCACAGGAAGGTTCTACCGTATCGAAGACCTCGACCCTTCATATGTCGGGAAGTTCGTCTCCCCTTCTTATGCGGAGTTCTCCGGAAGGCCGGTAAAGAATGCCTTTGACGACAATCTTCCCGCTGACGCCCCGACTCTTGATGTCGACCTTTGTATGATGATGAAGGCTGACGGAAGAGCTTTCAAGATACAGAAACACGTCCACAGCTATCCTCATAGCTGGAGAACAGACAAGCCGGTCCTTTATTATCCTCTGGATTCATGGTTCATCAAGGTCACGGAGGTCAAGGACAAGATGGTGGAGCTCAACAAGCAGATCACCTGGAAACCCGAGTCTACCGGAACAGGCCGTTTTGGGCAGTGGCTGGAGAACATCCAGGACTGGAACCTCTCCAGAAGCCGTTTCTGGGGAACTCCTCTTCCTATCTGGAGGACTGAAGACGGCAAAGAGGAGAAATGTATCGGGACGGTCGCCGAGCTTTACGATGAGATCGAGAAGGCTGTCGCTGCCGGCATCATGCCCTCCAATCCTCTTAAGGAAAAGGGATTCGATCCCAAGGACATGAGCCTTGACAACTACAACAAGATTGACCTTCACCGTCCATATGTAGACAATATCTTCCTGGTGTCTGATTCCGGAAAGAAGATGACAAGGGAGACAGACCTGATTGACGTGTGGTTCGATTCAGGTTCGATGCCTTATGCCCAGGAGGGTCTTCGTAATATCGATTCACCGAAGTTCGGTTGTACGGCTGACTTCATAGCGGAAGGTGTTGACCAGACTCGTGGCTGGTTCTATACCCTTCATGCCATCCATACGATGGTCAGCGGCACTCCCGCTTTCAACAGGGTCATCTCCAACGGTCTCGTCCTTGACAAGAACGGGAACAAGATGAGCAAACGCCTTGGGAACGGAGTAGATCCGTTCAAGGAGCTGGACATCTTCGGACCTGACGTGCTCCGCTGGTACATGCTCACGAACTCTCAACCTTGGGACAACCTCCGTTTCAATGACGGACTTCCCGATGAGAACGGCAATCCTGCCAAGGAAGGTGGAGTTGATGAGATCAGAAGGAAGTTCTTCGGAACCCTTTACAACACATATTCATTCTTTGCCCTTTATGCGAATGTCGACGGATTCGATCCTTCTTCACCGAAGGTACCCTATTCAAGTCGTCCTGAGATTGACCGTTGGATAATCTCGTTGCTGAACACCCTTATCAAGGATGTGAAGGCCGCATACGAGGACTATGACGTCACTTCCGCCGGTAGGATGATACAGGACTTCGTCTGTGATCAGGTCAGCAACTGGTACGTCCGTCTGAACAGGAAGAGATTCTGGGGTGGAGAAATGAATGAAGGTAAGCTCGCGGCTTATCAGACTTTGCATGAGGTCCTGAAGACTGTCGCCATACTTTCCGCTCCTATAGCTCCGTTCTACATGGACCAGCTCTATCTGGATCTCGTGTGGGATGGCGAAGAGTCTGTCCATTATGTGCTGATGCCGTCATATGATCCGACAGTGGTCGATTCCGACCTCGAGCAGAGGATGGCTTTGGCGCAGAAGGCTTCTTCAATGGTTCTCGCTCTCCGCAAAAAGTCCGGAATCATCGTCCGTCAGCCTCTTTCAAAGGTTATGATACCGGTGATTTCTGAGAAGGTGCGTGCCCAGATAGAAGGAGTCAAGGACCTTATCCTCGGTGAAGTGAATGTGAAGGAGATGGAATTCATTTCTGACACTGCCGGGTTCATCACTAAGAAGATAAAACCGAATTTCAAGACACTGGGCAAGACCTACGGAAAACAGATGAAGGAAATCGCAGGTGCGTTCAACACACTCTCTCAGGAGACGATAACCCTCATCCAGAACGCTGAGACGGAGGGTAAAGCTTTTGTGCTGCCTCTCCCTTCAGGTGACGTGGTCCTTTCTCCTGGTGACTATATGATCTCTACTGAGGACATGCCGGGCCTTCTCGTTGCTTCAGAAGGTTCCCTTACTGTAGTCCTCGATATAGAACTCACGGAAGAACTCCGAAGGGAGGGAACCGCGAGGGAACTTATCAACCGTATTCAGAATCTGCGGAAAGATTCTGACTTCGACGTAACTGACCGCGTTGATACCGTAATCTATGCCGATGGCAAGGTGGGAGAGGAGATAACCGCTTCACTCAGCTCTTTCGCCGATTACGTTTCATCGCAGACACTTTCCAAGACGTTGCGGCTCCTTCCGATGGACCAGGCTCCCGAGGACGCTGCAGCGGTGGAATTCTCTCAGACTACTATCAAAATCCAGGTCAGCAAATGCAGATAGGATGTTTGTAAGTCCACATACCAAACGACTAAAACTTTAAATCATGACAGATTCAACAAAGGTACAGAACCCTTCGGAAGAACCGAAGAAGGTACGTTACTCGGACGAGGAACTAGAGGAGTTCCGCACCATCATCAATGGGATGCTTGAGAAAGCACGCGCTGAGTACGACACTCTGAGGAAGGTGGTCATGCACAATGGCACTAATGACATTGAGGATACGATCCCTTCTTTCAAAACTGTTGAGGATGACGGCGCCATGCAGCTTTCCAAGGAGGAAGCCAGCCTTCATGCCCAGCGCCAATACAAGTTCATCCAGAATCTCGAAGCCGCGCTGGTCAGGATCGAGAACAAGACATACGGCATCTGCCGCGTTACCGGAAAACTCATTCCCAAGGAGAGGCTCCGTCTTGTTCCCCATGCTACCTTGACCGTTGAGGCCAAAGAGATGCTTGCCAAAGGGAAAATCCATTAACAGACGATAAGCAGGTGAACGTTTCCAAGGGAAAAAGGCTTCTCATCCTCGGCATAGCGTTAGTCATCATTGACCAGGTTATAAAAATCCTGGTCAAGACGAACATGTCCATAGGTGACCATTTCAGCGTGATAGGGAACTGGTTCCAGATTCTTTTCATTGAGAATGAAGGAATGGCCTTCGGAATGAAGTTCGGCGGAGCCGTGGGAAAGCTACTCCTTTCGCTTTTCAGGATAATACTTTGCGGTGCCCTTTGCTGGTGGATTACATCATTGTCAAGGAGAGGAACCCCCAAAGCCAAAGGTGAAGCCAAGGAGAAGGAACCTGTTCCCACTGGAGTCCTTGTCGGTCTTACGCTTATAACCGCAGGAGCTTTCGGGAACATCATCGACTGTCTGTTTTACGGGCAATTGTTCTCCGCTTCGACACCAGGGACGGTTGCTTCTTTCGGAGGGTCATACGCTCCGCTTCTGTTCGGGAAGGTGGTTGACATGTTTTATTTCCCGTTATTCACCTGGCCTGATTGGGTGCCGTTGTTGGGTGGAAACATCTTCTTCGATCCGGTGTTCAACTTCGCGGACAGCTGCGTGACAGTCGGAGCTTTCTATCTGATCCTTTTCCAGTATAAGTTCTTCATGAGTGAAGATCCTGACTCTGAAAAGGGCAAGAAGAATAAGAAGCAGACAGGCAAGTGATTCCTTGATCTCTCGGGACGCAATTTACAAGTCCTCTTCGTGGAAATCTCCACGGAGGGGACTTTTTCCTGTGCGTCGGGCATGACGCTGTTCTAGCAGGTGCAAGTCCTGCCACAGGTATCTATCGCCAAGTGTAGTGAATGGCAAGTCTGCGACAGTAATGGAGCAGATGAAGGAAGCCAGTAGCGAAGTTCGGCACGTGTGCCGTAAATCGGGCCTACGTAGAGAAACCTAGTAAGGCTAAATGGTCGGATGAGGTTGCAGAACAAACCGAAGTCCCAAAGATAGACGTAACACCAAAGCAGTAAACTAGGAGGTCGTGAGACGAAAGAACAGCGCCTTACCCCGAGAGGCCCATCTGGC
>DBWN01000262.1:0-1076 GCA_002308935.1 Bacteroidales bacterium UBA1237
AAGGCCGGCCAGAGACCCGATTATGCAGTCACGGTATATACGAAGATCCTCAAGAAACTCTATCCTGAGGTCCCTGTCGTGATCGGCGGTATTGAGGCTTCACTCAGGAGACTCACCCATTACGACTGGTGGAAGGATGACCTCATGCCTTCGATTCTTGTAGGCAGCGGGGCGGATTACCTTTGCTACGGGATGGGGGAGAGACCCATGCTGGAACTCACCCGGGGCATTGAGGCGGGAAGATCCCTCCATCAGATGCACCAGATACCCCAGATAGCTTTCCTCATGAAAGGGACTCCCAAAGTGAAGGACCCTCTGATGCTCCATTCCTATGAGGAGTGCAGGGAAAGCAAGAAGGCTTTCGCTGAGAACTTCCACCTCATCGAGACCCACGCCAACATGATGCATCCGGCCACCATCGTGGAACCCGTCGGTGACGGATACGTCCAGATAAATCCCCCTTATCCTCCTGCGACCCAGGAGGAGATGGATTCGTTCTGGGACCTTCCCTTCACCAAACTGCCTCATCCCAGGTACAAGGGGAAAAGGATCCCTGCGTACGACATGATAAAGTTCTCCATAAACACCCACAGGGGTTGTTTCGGAGGATGCAATTTTTGCACTATCGCCGCCCATCAGGGGAAATTCATCCAGACAAGGAGTGAGGACTCCATCATAGCGGAAGTCAAGGCCTTGAACGACCTGCCCGGATTCGCGGGGAACATTTCCGATCTCGGAGCTCCTACCGCCAACATGTACGGCATGAAGGGAAAGGACCCTTCAAAGTGCGACGTGTGCCGGAGGAAGTCCTGTCTTTTCCCTGCACCTTGCTCAAACATGGACAGGGACCACACCCGTCTTCTCAAACTCTATAAGAGGGTGGGGAAAGTGAAGGGCATACGTCACGCCTATATCGGAAGCGGTATCCGTTACGACCTTTTCCTCGACGAGAAAGGGTTCGTGGATTCCAGCAGCGAACCGTACCTGAAGGAACTCGTCCTCGACCATACTTCAGGAAGGCTCAAGGTCGCTCCCGAGCATACGGAGGACAAGGTGCTCCAGTATATAGCCAAACC
>DBWN01000262.1:1193-2473 GCA_002308935.1 Bacteroidales bacterium UBA1237
CAACCGGCACTGAAAGGACTCTACATGGACCAGGTCCAGGACTTCACACCTACACCGATGACTACATCCTCCGTAATGTTCTATACGGGGCTTGATCCCAGGACCATGAAACCCGTTTTCGTGGAGCGCGATCTGGAGAAAAAGAAGCTTCAGAAATCATTCTTTTTCCGTCGTAAATAATTTTTTCCGAAAAAAAGCGCTTACCCTATTGCTGCGTTCAAACATTTGTCTTAATATTGCAGCATCAATCGGCCCAGAAGCCGTTTATGGAAACTTTTGAACCAACCCGAGAAAATATCTATTCAAAATATGGCACCAGTACAGAAGAGAAGGGCTGTCACAAGCTACGAGAACATGTCCAGCGAGCTTGCTGAAGCTTTCGCCCAGAAATACCCCAAAGGATTCAATGACTATTTCCAGGATTTGGTGAAATACCCGAAGCCTGACGGTACTTTTTTCTATGCCGTTACTGTCGAGATTCCGGACGCCATATATCTGGTGAAGATAAAGGTCAAGACAGACGACGCAGAAGACATCGAAAGATGGCTTGACGGAGAAGAGGACGACGGCTCCGACGACAACACTTCCCCCAGCTCCGATTCTTCCAGCGAACTTCCGGACGACAACATCTCCCAGTATTCTGAGGACGATTCATCAGAGGGCTAGACCCCTTTCAGACATACATCCCTTTCCGGGGAATCATCAAAAGCGCTGTGGGTCTCCACGGCGTTTTCTTGTTTATTAGGGAGGTTGTTGCTAACTTTAACCCCTTGTACGGATACGGCCGCCCGGCTTTGTCAGAATAAAGGAATGAGTAAAGAATGTGCAGGGAAAAGGAGCGTCATGGAGATGCTCAGATCCATTCCGGAGAAGAACAGGCTTCTTCTCCTTTCCCTCGTTGTCGGCCTTTTCAGCGGGGGAGCCGCCGTACTTCTCCATACCCTCATAAATCTCATAAGGGGAGCCCTTCATTCGGCTTTCACCGGGAAGGCGGACATCCTTCTGTATCTTGTCCTTCCGGGAGTCGGAATGCTGATTTCACTTGTCATAGTGAGATACCTGATCAAGGACAGGATAGGCCATGGCGTGACAAAGGTGCTGGTTGCTGTATCAAAGAACGATTCCAGGATCCGTCCACACAACATGTGGTCTTCGGTGCTGACCAGTTCCATCACGATCGGTTTCGGAGGTTCGGTCGGAGCTGAGGCCCCGATCGTCTATACCGGAGCCGCCATCGGCTCGAACTTCGCCAGGTACCTGAAGATGTCCTACAGGAGCGC
>DBWN01000262.1:2611-4053 GCA_002308935.1 Bacteroidales bacterium UBA1237
ATGGTGTCGTACATCTTCACGGGGGATTCTCTGCCTTTCGAGTGTACGCTCTCACCCTTCAATATCGCGAACGTTCCCTTCTATATATTCCTTGGAGTATTCTGCGGATTCGTCTCGCTGTACTTCTTGAGGACGACACTGAGAATGGAGGATGTTCTCCAGAGATTCCGTAAGCCCTTCACCAAGTGGCTCGTATGTTCCATACTGCTGGGCGTGCTGATACTTCTTTTCCCTCCTCTTTTCGGGGAAGGGTACGATTTTCTGCATCCTCTTCTGAACGGAGAGGAGATATCCTACGATGTTTCGATCCTGCCCATCCTTCCGCATTCTCCATGGGTGGTCCCCGTGTTCTTCCTTGCGGTGATGCTGCTGAAGGTGTTCTCGATGACCTTCACAAATGCCGGAGGCGGAGTGGGAGGAACCTTCGGACCGACGCTTTTCGTCGGAGCGATAGCGGGATTCGTGGTGGCAAGGACCCTCAATCTCCTTCTGGCATCCAGCCCCATAACCGTTCCTGAGCAGAACTTCGTCCTGGTCGGAATGGCTGGTCTTATGGCAGGAGTGATGCAGGCTCCCATGACGGCGATCTTCCTCATCGCCGAGATGACGGGAGGGTACGAGCTGTTCCTTCCTCTCATCCTTACCTCCACCATTTCCTTCGGAACCATCCGGATTTTCGAGAAGTATTCCATCTACACAAAGAGGATCGCGGCTTCAGGTGAACTGCTCACCCATGACTCCGATCAGGCTGTGCTCACTCTTCTGAGGGTCTCGGACCTTATAGAGAGGGACTTTTCGACCATCTCCATTGACGCGACTCTAGGGGAGTTCGTGAAAGTGATCGGGGCGTCCGGAAGGAACCTGTTCCCGGTTATCGACTCCAAGAAACATTTCCAGGGATACGTCTCACTCGGTGATGTGAGGGCCGACATGTTCAATGTTGACCTTTACGAGACCAGGCACGTGTTCAACTATATGTCCTCGGCTCCTGCTTACGTGTACGAGGACGAGAACATGGAAAGCGTGATGAAGAAGTTCGAGAAGACTGACGCCTGGAACCTGCCGGTCGTCAAGAGCGAAAGCGACAGGACTTATCTCGGGTTCGTCTCCAAGTCCAAGATATTCTCATCCTACCGTGAGGAACTGAAGGAACTCTCCCAGGACTAGGCTCCCTTTTTTTGCAGCCCGTTTTTCTGAAAACCAACCCCAATGAAGGAAATATACATATCATTCATAGCGGACCGCCTTTCCCTCAAGGATTGGCAGGTCGTGAACTGTGTGGCTCTTCTGGAAGAAGGCAACACAATCCCTTTCATCAGCCGCTATCGTAAGGAGCGCACAGGCGGTCTGGACGATGCCCAGGTCGCTGAAATCAAGCACTGGGCAGATGTCTTCACCGAAATGGAGAAAAGGAAGGAGACGATCCTCGGGGTCATTTCCTC
>DBWN01000262.1:4179-6535 GCA_002308935.1 Bacteroidales bacterium UBA1237
CCGCTCTCTGACGCCATGTGGGACTTTTCCGCCTACAATCCTGAGAGGGAAGCCGCAAAGTATGTCGGGGACAAGGTCGCAAGTGTTGAAGACGCACTCTCCGGAGCGAGGGACATCTTCGCCGAGAGATTGTCGGAGACCGCTTCCGTCCGGGAGACATTGAGGGAAACCTTCCGTAACAGATGGCTCCTTTGCAAGGCGACCAAGGCCGCCCTCTCTTCTCCGGACGCCCAGAAATACAAGGGCTATTTCGACTTCAAGGAACCCCTGCAGAGGATGGCTCCACATAGGCTGCTTGCTGTCCTCAGGGCTGCGGATGAGGGTTTCCTGACCCTTAAGATTGACGCTGATCCCGAAAGGTGCGCTTCCAAGATGTATTATGACCTGTGCAAAGGCAGGAAGTACCCTTCAAGAGCGCTTGAGGAGCAGATAAAGGAAGCGATAGGGGATGCGTATGCGAGACTGCTCGCTCCTTCAATCACCACGGAAGTGCTGAAGGAATTCAAGGAGAAGGCTGACATCGAATCGATCAAGGTCTTCGGAGAGAACCTCCGTCAGCTGCTTCTTTCCCCGCCTGTGGGACAGAAACGCACCCTTGCCATTGACCCCGGTTTCAGGAACGGATGCAAGACCGTCTGCCTTGACGCCCAGGGGAATCTGCTTCACCACGAGATCATCTTCCCTCATCCGCCCCAGAACCGTAAGATAGAGGCCATGACGAGGCTTTATGACATGGTCGAGAAGTACTCCATCGAGGCGGTGGCAATCGGTAACGGTACCGCAAGCCGTGAGACTGAGCAGTTCGTAGAGAGGACAGGCCTTCCCGAGAATGTGAAGGTGTACACTGTCAGTGAAGACGGTGCGTCTATATATTCCGCTTCGGAAGTTGCCAGGGAAGAGTTCCCGGATGAGGATGTGACGGTAAGAGGTGCCGTATCCATCGGAAGGCGCCTTATGGATCCTCTGGCTGAACTGGTGAAGATCGATCCCAAGTCACTTGGCGTCGGGCAGTACCAGCATGACGTGGACCAGGGCCTTCTCAAGGAGCAGCTGGACAATACGGTGGAAAGCTGCGTGAACACCGTCGGAGTGAACCTCAATACTGCGAGCCCTTATCTTCTCAGGTACGTTTCGGGAATAGGTCCCGCCCTTGCAGGAGCGATCGTCCAGTACAGGACCGACAACGGGGAGTTCAGGAAAAGGGAGGAACTGCTGAGCGTCCCCCGTCTTGGTGCGAAGGCTTTCCAGCAGTGCGCCGGTTTCTTGAGGATTCATGGGGCTGAGAATCCTCTTGACAACTCCGCTGTCCACCCCGAAAGCTACCCTATTGTGGACAAGATGGCCTCCGACTTGGGAGTGCCGGTCGCTACCCTTGTGGGCAATGCAGAACTTTGTTCGAAGATCGTTCCCCAGAATTATGTGGGAGGGGAGACCGGACTTCCGACCGTCAATGACATCATCTCGGAACTGAAGAAACCGGGAAGGGATCCCCGCGAGAGCGCGGAGGAGTTCTCATTCAGCGATGACATCCACGAGATAGGTGACCTTGTCCCCGGAATGGAACTCCCCGGAATCGTGACCAACGTGACCGCTTTCGGCGCTTTCGTCGACATCGGTATCCACGAGAACGGGCTTGTCCATGTGTCGAAGATGAAAAAGCCCGGACAGAAAGGGATGGTCGATCCTTCAAAGGTCGTCAAACTGCACCAGAAGATAAAGGTAGTCGTACTTGATGTGGATCTGGACAGAGGGAGGATTTCACTGGGGCTGGCATAACTTCACGACCGCTCCGTCTGCATAATATTTCATAACGGAATGTAACGGATATGGGCAAAAATCCTTACGGATTGTTTGTTCATATCCGGATTTCGTTATAAATTTGCATACTCAAAACCATCCCTATGACAATCGACCGCGACAACAAAATGGTGGTCTACATCGTGGCCATCTTTTCCATAATACTCTGGGGAATGTCCTATATCTGGAGTGACAGGCTCCTCAGGCTCGGCATACCCGTAGAGTATTTCGTGGCGGTAAGGGTGCAGATGGCGGGACTTCTTCTGCTTCTGTATAACATCATCGTAGGCAACAACATCCACATGAAGCGCAAGGACTCCTTCAAGTTCCTTGCTCTTGCGTTCTGCGAGCCGTTCATATACTTCGTGTGCGAGACTTACGGAATCGAACTCACGGAATCACCGACTTACAGCGCTCTTATTATCGCTACTACTCCGATATTCTCGGTGACTGCGGGTGTCGTGTTCTTCAGGGAGAGGCTTACCTTCAGCAATATCCTGGGAATGCTGATCTGCCTTGCCGGACTCGTGCTTGTGACGATTTCAGCTTCGACGATAGG
>DBWN01000262.1:6656-8443 GCA_002308935.1 Bacteroidales bacterium UBA1237
GGAATGAGGCATTTCGAATACAGCCTGTATATGTCTTGGCAGGTTCTTGAGCCGATTCTCTGCTTGGCTGTCCTCTGCTCTTCAGTGGCGTTCTCGCTTTGGGTAAGCGCGATAAAGAACCTCGGAGTGGCGAAGTCCAGCATCTTCCTGGCGATGATACCGGTAGTTACGGCACTTGTGGGTTATACCTTGGGTACGGAGAGTCTTACCCGTCTGCAATGGGTGGGCATTGGAGTCGCTTGCTTGGGATTGATACTCACGCAGATCGCCTGCAACAGAAAGCGCATCAGCACTTCTTAGAACATTCTTCTTGCGGAATAGTATTTGGGTTTCCAGTAGGAACTCTCGGACGAGGTTATCGTGACTCCGGCCGAAGTGCTGGCGTGAATGAAATTGAAGCTTTCCGCTCCTGTCTTTTCAAGGACTATCCCCACATGGAATACTCTTCCGCTCCTTGCGAAAAACACCAGGTCACCCGGCTCCAGGTCGTCCTTGGAGAATATCTCTTCGCCTTTGAGCGCCTGACCGGCTGAAGATCTTTCCAGTGATATCCCGAACTCTCCGAAGACCCTTGTCGTGAATCCCGAACAGTCGAATGATGACGGACCGGAGGTCCCGTACTTGTACGGAGTACCGAGGAAAGATTTCGCGTAGGAGAGAAGATCATCCGTCATGGATGAAGACCGGTTTGTGTCAGTGGCTTCAGGGGTGGAGGCATCTTCTTCTGTACGGTTCCTGTAAGGGTTGTCCCTTTGGCTTTGAGGTGGTCTTGCCGTGGAGATTCCGCCGCCCCTTCCCCATGAAGGGTTGTATGAGTAAGTGTATCCGCTGCCGCCCTCCTGTGTTATGGGCTCGGTTTTCTTGTGCCGGAAGATGGAACACGATGAGGCGGAAAGGAGGGCCGCAGCCATCATGGCCACGGCAGCTGACCTGTGCACTATGACGCGCAGCCTTTCCATCAGTTATCTGAAAATGAGAGGTTTTCCGGTGGGGGAAGGAAGAAGCACCTTGCCGTCTTTGACAGCAAGTTCGCCTCCGAGAAAGACCATTTCCACGGGGGCGTTGAGGATCATCCCTTCGTATGGAGACCAGCCGCATTTGTAAGCGAGGTCTTCTTTCTTGACCGTGAACTCCTTGTCGGGGGCTATTACGGTGAGGTCCGCGTCCATGCCTTCCTTGAGTAGTCCTTTGCCTATGATTCCAAGCATTGAGGATATCTTCTCCGAGAATACGGACGCTATCCTTTCGAAAGGTATCCCGTCCTGCCGGCATACCGTGAAAACGGCGGACAGGGAATGCTGGATTGAGGGAACTCCTGAAGGTGCTTTTGCATATGGTGCTTCCTTTTCGGAAAGAAGGTGGGGAGCGTGGTCGGAACCTATGGTGTCGATCACTCCATCCGCGAGAGCTTCCCTCAGGGCGTCCCTGTCACGGGAGGTCTTGACTGCGGGGTTGCATTTGATTCTGGAACCGAGCGAAGTGTAGTCAGCGTCTGTGAAGAAGAGGTAATTGGCGGATGTCTCGGCGGTAATATCGCTGTTATGGATCTTTGCGGCGCGTATCATCTCGACTTCCTCCGCTGTGGTGACATGAAGAACATGCAGGGCGGTCCCTTTGGCTATGGCGGTCTCAAGGGCTTTTGCCGTGGATCTGATGCATGCTTTCCTTGAGCGTATTACCGGATGTAGACTGAAAGGTATGTTTTCTCCGAACTCTTCGGAGGCTTTCCTGAGGTTCTCCCTTATGGTCGCTTCATCCTCGCAGTGGACGAATATCCTTCTGCCCTT
>DBWN01000262.1:8629-9372 GCA_002308935.1 Bacteroidales bacterium UBA1237
AGGAGCTTGTCCTCAAGAGCTTTTTCTGATACGGTGGGGGGATTGGTGTTGGGCATGTCCATGACGGAGGTCACGCCTCCAAGCAGGGCCGCCCTGGATTCGGTGAAGAAATCCGCCTTATGTGTGAGTCCTGGTTCCCTGAAATGGACGTGGGCGTCTATTCCGCCCGCCATCAGGATCCGGCCCCCGAGGTCCATCCTTACGAAGTCCTCCCCGAAAGAGGGGAGTCGCACTTTCCCTTCACTTAAGTCCTTCTGCAGCCAAATGCCGCTAATCCGGCTCCCTTCAATGGAGAGCAGGCCTGATTCCATCTTCTCTCCTGTCAGGAGGGAAGCGTTTTCAAGAAGGTACTTGCCCACGGGAAAAATCTGATGGTTCGTTTACAGTACTTTAGGGGCTCCTTCCCTGGGGGTTATGTTCCTGAAGAGAAGTTTGATCACTCCCCAGAACGCTTCTCCGAAGATGCCGCTGCTCATCTTGGATACACCTTCCTTGCGGTTGATGAAGATGATGGGTACTTCAGCTATCGCGAATCCGAGCCTTTTTGTGGTGTACTTCATCTCAATCTGGAAACCGTATCCCTTCATCTCGACCTTGTCCAGATCGATAGTGTCGAGGACGATCCTCCTGTAGCACTTGAAGCCTGCAGTACAGTCGTACACCTTCATATTGAGCATCTTCCTCACGTAAACGGAAGCGTAGTAAGACATGAGAATTCTTCCGATAGGCCAGTTCACTACTGA
>DBWN01000262.1:9459-29818 GCA_002308935.1 Bacteroidales bacterium UBA1237
TCCATTTCGAATATGAAATCATATCCGTGGTCAAGAGCCCAACGGAATCCTGTCAGATATGCGGTTCCCAATCCCTGTTTTCCGCTTCTCTCTATGAGGAACAGCTTGGTGGGGAACTCTTGCTGGAGGTCCTTGACCGTGGAGGCCGTACCATCCGGAGACCCGTCGTCAATTACCAGGATGTGATACTCTCCGTCCAGCGAGAATACCTTACGGATAATCCTTTCGATGTTCTCGATCTCGTTGAAAGTGGGGATTATGACAATTTTGTTGTCAGTCATAGCGTATTGCGTTTTTATCTGAACTTGTTTCGTATGGTTTGTCTGTCCTGTAGCCCCGATTTGAGGGTGCATTGTCGTTATAACGATGTATCCCACAAATATATTCATTCTTGATCGTTTCTGCAACCTGTTTGTGGGCACTTCTTTCAGTATTGAGCAAAAAAATATGCTCTTCGTTTGAGGAGCATATCGTTAGCAGGCTGATTTTTGGGAAAGAGTCATTACTCGTTGTCACTTCTCGACAGAAGTTTGTCGATTTCTTCCTTGGACATGGTAAGAGACAAGGCGTCAATAACTATGGCCAGTTGCTTGCCTTGTTTGGCCAGTTGCTTGCCTTGTTTGGCCAGTTGCTTGCCTTGTTTGGCCAGTTGCTCGTCTTTTTGGGCCAGTTGTTCGTCTTTTTGGGCCAGTTGTTCGCCTTGCTTAGCTATCTCTTCGTCTTTTTCCCGCTTGACCCTGTCAAGAATTTCTTCGAATTCGTCCTGTGTTATCATGTCAACAATATATTGTTCGAGTTCCTCCTTGTTGAGATTATCGATTGCAAGATCATCTACGATCTTACCGAATTCTTTTACAACAGAGATAGGTGGATTGACAATATTACTCATATTTTTCAGAAGAAACAACAATTTGTCTAGTTCAGTAACCAACTCATTCTCCTTTTTGTTCATTTTATCAAGGTTGACGAATACAATATTGAACTGATTGCCATATGGGATTAGGCTGAAGACATCAACCATCTTAAAATGCATGTATGCCTGCTCTTTGAATTTTGTTCCTTTCCTGTCGACTAGAAGTATTGAGTCAAGTCTTCTGTCTAAAGAGAAGGGCGAATTTATCATCGAAATGACTTCTTTCGGATCCGGGATTTGCCACTTCTCGCTATTTTCAGTTATGCATATGCAGTACGAAGGTCTCAGGTCTTTGTATTCTTCCATACCATCGGCGAATTGCCTTCTCATCAGATCAGCCAAGTAGAATGCCCATCTGCTTCGGCTTTGACCTTTCATAAACTTTTGGGCTTCGACGTTGACATATTGTCCGTCTTCTGTCTTGCAGACGATGTCGTAGACTCCCTGCTTGTCATTCAGGCCTAGAGGAAACGTCCTGTTGTCCACTGTTTGTACCGAGGTGATCCCGCTTTCAGGAAGAAGAGTCTGTAGGAGTGTTAGAAGATTGTCTTTGGAATTGGCGAAAATCTTGTGGAAGATCATGTCGTTCATAGGGTCAGAGTACCGGGTCCTATACAGGAGCATGTCGATTCTTTCTCTGAGTATTTGGTCAGATATGTCCTTGTACTGGGATTTTTGACGTAGGACTGAGATCATTCTTTTGTAATCTTGTTCAGTGAATGCATTCACACCGGAGTTGCGGATAGGGTCAAATGAATTATTGTCTGTCTTTTTCATGGCTATGAGTTTTTGTTTTAATAATATTTCGTCATATGCAAAGTTCGGCATAACGATTGTTTCATGCAATGGTTTGTAAGGTTTTGATTTATTGTGGTTTAATTAGTTAATATCCAATCAAAAAATCTGACAATGACAGTTATTCCCTTTCAATCTGAAGTCGAATAGTTGCAGTTCCGCGTGTCCTTTACCATAAATCAGGATGCTAAGGAGAATTCCCTTTAAAATGGCGCAGTTTCATTGATTATTTTTGCTTATGACATCAAAATTCGCTTTATTTGAAAAGACATCCCGTATGTCGACGATTTGTCAGTTATTCAAATCAAATAATACAGTACAGCCATGAAATTGATCAAACACATCGCAGCATTGATGGCGACGGTACTCTTGCTGTCATCCTGCTCCGTCCTTGGAGGCGGTGCTTCCAGCGGCCTTAAATCCGGCGTGAATACCGGAAGCGCACTTTCGGCTCTTTATAGCGTATATAGAGCTGCCGGTGGCAATATCGACCTTTCGAACGCCGCCAATATCGTCAACATCGGAAAGATCCTTACCGGTGCGGGAACACTCGCCAACGCCACTACCGGCTATCTGGACCAGTTCAAGACCGGACTTATGAGTGGAGCTTCCAAGATCGTGAACAATTCCAATGTTTCGAAAGTAATGACAGGGCTTCAGGCGCTTTCCAGCGTTGACCCTTCCGCTTTCAAGGCCGCTGCAAAGACGGCTGCCACCAATGCAGCCAACAACGCGGCTACTTCTGCGGTTTCGACCCTCAATGACAAGACGGCCGGTGTCGCCACCACCATTTCTGCATTGAGTTCAATACTCGGAGCGCTCTAGAAGCTGATCTGTACCCATACTTCATCGGCGGTTTCCTTGGTAGGGAAGCTGCCGGTGTCGTTTTTTACTGATTGCCCCCTTGCAAAGATTTCTTCCTTGTCATCGATTTTTCGTAATTTCGCAGTCGAAAACAATTCGCCGGTATGTCATCCGCTATAATAGACTCTTCCAAGTTCCTCTCCGACCCGGTATTCAAGGTGGTGTCGGAGGTGAGCGCCTCCACCGGAGTGCGCGCATTCGTCATAGGCGGATACGTAAGGGACTGTTTCCTGGGAAGAAACAACGATGACATCGACATAGTGGTCGAAGGATCAGGAACCGAGTTCGCGCAGGCTGTCGCCTCATATATCGACCAGGTTTATTATCCTGAGCAGGGGATCACTTCAAAGAAGCCCACCAAGGTGTCTGTTTTCGAGAACTTCGGGACTGCCATGCTCCATTTCCGGGGTATGGAGGTCGAGTTCGTCGGAGCAAGAAAGGAATCTTATCACCGAGAGAGCAGAAAGCCGATCGTGGAGAGCGGTACCCTTGAGGATGACCAGAAGCGCAGGGACTTCACAATCAATGCAATGGCCTTCAGCCTCTGCAAAGAAGATTACGGCGCTCTTGTAGATCCTTTCGGAGGTATTTCCGATCTGGCTCAAGGAATAATCCGTACGCCGCTGGACCCTGAAGTGACTTTCAGTGACGATCCTCTGAGGATGTTCAGGGCCGCCCGTTTCGCTACCAAGCTTTCCACTCCTGAATTCTGCTTCACTATAGTTCCCGAGTGCCTTACCGCGATGAGGGAAATGGCTGACAGGATCTCCATCCTATCGAAAGAAAGGATAGTTGAGGAACTCTGCAAGATACTCGCTGAAGACCGTCCTTCAATAGGGCTCAAGATTCTGGACGAGACCACTCTCCTGGAGAAGGTCCTTCCTCAGGTGACAAGGCTGAAGGGCGTCGAGACCGTTGAAGGCAGGGGACACAAGGACAACTTCTCGCATACCTTGCAGGTCGTTGATTATCTGGCTTCTTCTGAGAAGGAAGCGATCGCTGAAGGCCTGCTTAAGGATTATTATCCTGCGCAGGACGGCCAGTCGACTGTCGGTACCGTCAGGACTTCCCCGAATGTGTGGCTCCGATGGGCGGGACTTCTGCATGACATCGGGAAACCCGTCTGCAAGAGGTTCGACCCCGTCTCCGGCTGGACTTTCCACGGGCACGAAGTGGTCGGCTCAAGGATGGTCGCCAAGGTCTTCAGGGACCTCAAGATGCCCCAGAATGAGAAGATGAAATATGTTGAGAAGCTCGTCGGGCTTCATCATCGCCCTGTGGCCCTGGTTGACGACCAGGTCACGGATTCCGCGGTAAGGAGGCTCATTTTCGACGCCGGGGATGATCTGGACGACCTGATGCTCCTTTGCAACGCAGACATTACTTCCAAGAATCCCGTGAAGGTGAAGCGTCTGCGCCACAACTTCGATCTTGTCAAGGAGAAACTCAAGGATGTCGAGCAAAGGGACGCCATACGCAACTGGAAGAACCCCATAACGGGGGATTACATCATGGAAGTGTATGGCATAGAACCCTGCAACACCATAGGTTTTATAAAGGAACGCATCAAGGAAGCCATCCTTGACGGCAAGATAGGGTACACTTTCGAGGAAGCCGATTCCATGATGAGGGAGATCGCCACTGAGTACGGCCTTTCCCCCAAGGATGCGCCAAAACAATGACTCTGCCCCAGAAATATCTCGAGTATGTCGAAGTGGTGAGGCGCTATTCGCCCCGCACGGTAAGCGTGTATTCCGACGTGCTGACTTCGTTCCTCGACTATTCGTTGGGAGAGGGAGTGGAGTGGTCAGACGCGAACGTGCTTTCCGTCATGACAGTACCCATGATACGCAATTATGAGGTCCACGCCCTTGGTGATGAAACTCTTTCCTCAAGGACCGTGAACCTTCATCTCTCGGTATTGAGCGGCTTTTCGAAATTCCTTGTCAGACAAAGGCTTATCGGGGCCAATCCGGTCTCTCAGGTGAGCCGTCCCAAGCAGGAGAAGAGGCTGCCGGTTTTCTATCGTGATGATGCCGTGGAGAAGTACTTCTCCGACACCGCTCCTTTCGCAAGCGAGGAGAACTTGTCCCTCATAACCGGGCATGACAAGGCTTCCGTCGACATGTATGAGCGGAGGCTCCGAAGACTTATCGTTTCCATCCTCGTCAACACCGGAATCCGCCGTGCGGAACTCATCTCTCTGAAGGTGGGTTCGGTTGATTTCAGGAGAAATACTCTCCGCGTGAGAGGAAAGGGAGACAAAATGAGAGAAATTCCGATGATTTTGTCACTATGTGATGAAATTTCATTATATTTACAAGCGACAGCCGTGATGGTGGGAGGGGAGAGGACCGAAGAATCGCCTCTGCTGGTGACCCCGAAGGGCAATCCCCTTTATCCTGTCTACGTTGACAGGGCGGTGAAGAAGGAACTCGGTGACGAGGGACTGACGGGACGCAAGTCCCCGCACGTGCTCAGGCACACTCTCGCTACGGGCCTTCTTGATGGAGGAGCTGACCTGAATTCCATTAAGGAAATGCTGGGGCACTCGTCATTGGCCGCTACCCAGGTTTACACCCATGCCACCGTCGAGAAGCTGAAGAACGTTTATGTTAACGCCCACCCCAGGGCAAAAAGAGGAGGTAAAAATGGAGATTAGAGTACAGTCGCTGAAGTTCGATGCAGATCAGAAACTTCTGGATTTCGTGCAGAAGAAGGTTTCCAAAGTCGAGAGATTCGATGAAACCATCACCAGCGTTGACGTCTCGCTGTCTCTGCTTGAGAGGCCCGAGAACAAGAACGTGAAACTTCAGGCTCACGTACCTGGTGAAACCCTCGTTATTGAAAGGGCGTCCCAGACTTTTGAAGAGGCCGTCAATGAGGCGGTTGACGCAATGAAGGAGAAGATAATCCGCAGCAAGGAAAAGAGATATAACGCATAACACCGTCCCTAAGGTGATTGCCTTAGGGAAAATGGCGATGCCGGACATACTCTATTGATAAAAGGTCGGGGTTTCCCGGCCTTTCGTTCATATGTTCCACAGGGGAAAATATCTTTGGGAAAAACCGTGATTTTCCTTAAATTTGAAAGTTTTTGTGAAATCGCCCTCAGGCACAACAGTTCAATCATTCCGATTATGAGAATCAACTATTGCATTATCGCAGCGGCGGCCGTCCTCATGGCATGTTCATGCGGTAATAATGCACCCAAGAAACCTGCTTTCGACGGTCCTGCGTATCTCAATCCTTCACTTCCGGTCGAGGAGAGGGTGGAGGACGCACTTTCAAGAATGACTACCGAGGAAAAGGTGGCCGTGATCCACGCCCAATCCAAATTCAGTTCAGCCGGAGTGCCGAGACTCGGACTTCCTGAAGTCTGGTGCACTGACGGCCCTCACGGAATACGTGCGGAGGTCCTTTGGGACGAATGGGACCAGGCCGGTTGGACAAGTGACTCTTGTACCGCTTTCCCCGCCCTTACATGTCTTGCCGCTTCGTGGGATCCGGAACTTTCCCTACTCTATGGAAAGAGCATCGGTGAGGAAGCCCGTTACCGTAAGAAGGACGTGCTTCTCGGCCCCGGAGTCAATATCTACCGTACTCCGCTCAATGGCCGTAACTTCGAGTACATGGGTGAAGACCCTTACTTGGCAAGCCGGATGGTGGTGCCTTACGTCAAGGGCGTACAGTCCAACAATGTCGCCGCATGCGTAAAGCATTTCGCGCTGAACAACCAGGAAGTCAACAGGTTCACTACAGATGTGAAGATCGATGACAGGACCCTTTACGAGATATATCTCCCTGCATTCAAGGCTGCTGTTGAAGAAGGCGACGCATGGGCCATCATGGGTTCATACAACCTCTATGACGGACAGTGGAACTGCCACAACGACCGTTTGCTCAACACGATCCTGAAAGGGGAATGGGGATTCGACGGCGTGGTGATCAGCGACTGGGGCGGTGTCCATATGACCGACCAGGCCATCACCAACGGTCTCGACATGGAGTTCGGTACATGGACCAACGGTCTTACCATGGGCCTTACTAACGCTTACGATTCATACTATCTGGCCAACCCTTATCTCCAGATGATAAAGTCAGGCAAGGTCGGTGAAGAGGAACTCAATGACAAAGCCAGAAGGGTTCTGCGTCTTATGTTCAGAACCAACATGAACCCCGAGCACAAGACCGGTAAGTTCACTTCCCCCGAGCATTCCGCTGCGGCAAGGAAGATCGGTGCGGAGGGTATAGTCCTCCTCAAGAACGAAGGCGGGCTGCTTCCCCTGGGAGGTGTGAAGAAAGTCCTCGTGGTCGGGGAGAACGCGGTGAAGATGATGACAGTGGGAGGAGGAAGCTCATCCCTCAAGTCCAAATACGAAGTTTCACCTCTGGACGGAATCAGGGACGCTCTCAAGGGAGTTGAGGTTTCATATCAGAGAGGTTATGTCGGAGACGCTTCCGGTTCATACAACGGAGTCACTACCGGACAGGACCTCAGCGAGAAACGCTCGGCGGCACAGTTGATCTCAGACGCTGTCGCAGCTGCAAAAGAGGCTGACGTGGTGATTTTCATCGGAGGACTCAACAAGAGCGACAACCAGGACGCCGAAGGCGCTGACCGTCTGCAGTACGGTCTCCCTTATGGCCAGGACGCTGTGATCGAGGCTCTTGCCGCAGCCAATCCCAAGCTTGTCGTGGTGAACATCTCAGGTAACGCGGTCGCGATGCCTTGGGTCGACAAGGTCCCCGCCATCGTCCAGGACTGGTACATAGGAAGTGAAGCCGGCAACTCCCTCGCGGATGTGCTCACCGGAAAGGTCAACCCTTCAGGAAAGCTTCCTTTCACATTCCCCGTAGCCATGGAGGACGGCCCTATCAAGACTGTTGAGCAGTACCCTGGCGTTCCCACCGGAAAAACCATGGGCATGTTCCCGATCACCGAGGAGACTTATTCTGAAGGCGTATATGTAGGCTACCGCTGGTATGATTCCAAGGCGGTGGAGCCTCTGTTCCCGTTCGGTTACGGTCTTTCCTACACTACTTTCGAGTACGGTGACCCTGAAGCGGATTCCCTCACGATGACAAAGGACGGCAAGATAACCTTCACCATCCCTGTCACCAACACCGGGAAAGTCGCCGGCGCTGAAGTCGTGGAACTCTATATCTCCGACAGCGAGGCTTCCGTAGACCGTCCCGAGAAGGAACTCAAGGGTTTCGGGAAGATCTTCCTTGAGAGCGGTCAGACCGGAAAGGTCTCCATGACAATTGATTCCTCCGCCCTCAGTTTCTTCGATTCAGCTTCCCACAGCTGGGTCGCAGAACCGGGAGAGTTCAAAGCGCTTTTCGCTTCCTCTTCCCGTGATGTGAAGAAGACCCTTTCTTTCAATCTCAAGTAATCATGGCAAAGAAGTTCGAGGGAACGGCTGCATTATGCAGCAGGATAGTGGGTGACGCCAAGGCGGGAATCTTCGCCCCGGTGTACCTTCTTATGGGAGAAGAACCCTTCTACCCGGACATCGCCTGCGAAGCCATCCTCGAAAACGCCCTTGCCCCAGAGGAGAGGGACTTCAACCAGACCATATTCTACGGGCTTGATACTGACGCGCTTACCGTCGCTTCTGAAGCCAGGATGTACCCCATGATGGCGGAAAGGAGGCTGGTGGTGCTGAAAGAGGCACAGATGCTGCGTTCCTTCGATGAGATTGCCCTTTATTGCCAGGAGCCGATGGAGTCCACCGTCCTTGTGATCCTTATGAGGGGTGCGAGGATGGATACCCGCCTGAAGGCCTACAAGACAATCTCGAAGGTCGCGACAGTACTGGATTCACAGCCTCTCAGGATTGACGAGATGGATTCTTGGATAATGCGCTATTACCGCGACCGTGGACTCGGCATCACACCCGAAGCGGCTGCACTTCTTTGCGAGTACGCCGGTACCGACCTCGGGAAGATAGCCATCGAAACTGACAAGATGCTGAAGAATCTTCCGGAAGGGACCACATCTGTCGGAATCCAGGACATAGAGAACAATATCGGCATCACCCGCCAGTGGAGCATCTTCGAACTGACGAAGGTCATCTCCTCGCATGATACCGCCAAGGCTCTCAAGATCGCTTCACGTTACAGCCAGACTCCGAAGTTCGCCATGGCCGCCGCCATGCCGATGCTCTTCAACCATTTCCAGAGGATATTGAAGCTGCATGCCCTCCTCCTGAATAATCCTAGGGCATCACAGCAGGAGAAGGCATCCCTGCTCGGAGTGAATCCTTTCTTCGTCAAGGAGTACGACATGGCCGTCAGGGTCTATCCTCTCAGGAAATGCCAGGCGATAGTGTCAATGCTCGAGGACTATGACTATCTGGGCAAAGGAGGTGACGGAGCGATAGCCACTCAGGAGGACCTTTTCATGGAATTGATCTCTAAAATCCTAGCGATTTAAAAAATTATTGGATTTTGTAAAATATTTATTGTTTTTCGATAAATCTATTCTATATTTGCATTGCCGCAAGGCGAAAACCGATTTGATATTATTTCTAATTATTACAGTATGGGTTTAATTCAATGCAATGACATATGCAAGTCTTTCGGAGAGAAAGTCGCCCTTGACCATGTCAGCGTGGACATCCCCAAAGGACAGATCTTCGGATTGCTTGGCCCTAACGGTGCCGGAAAGACTACTCTTATCCGAATCATCAACCGTATCACCATCCCCAATGGCGGTGAAGTGCTTTTTGACGGACGCCCCATAACCCAGGAGGATGTCGAGAAGATCGGCTACCTTCCCGAGGAGAGGGGACTCTACCGCAAGATGGAGGTCGGAGACCAGGCCCTTTACCTGGCTCAGCTCAAAGGCATGACCCGTAATGACGCCATGAAGGAGCTCAAGACTTGGTTCGTGAAGTTCGGCATCCAGGACTGGTGGAAGAAGAAAGTCGAGGAACTCTCCAAGGGTATGGCCCAGAAGGTCCAGTTCATCACGACCGTCGTACACAAACCTTCCCTGATGATTCTTGACGAGCCCTTCTCGGGATTCGATCCGGTGAACGCGGAACTCATCCGAAAGGAGATCCTCCGCCTCAAGGACGAAGGAGCCACGATAATCCTCTCGACCCACAACATGGAGTCCGTTGAGGAGCTTTGTGACAATATCGCCCTGATCAACAAGTCGCATCTCGTCATTACCGGAGGAGTGAACGATATCCGCCACAAGTACGGCAACAACAATATCGAACTCATCTATACCGGTGAAAAGTCTCTCGAGCCGATGGAAGGCGTGTTCTCAGTGCTTTCAGACATTGACAATGCCGGAAGGCATACCGCGGTCGTCTCCCTCGAGAACGAACTTTCCTCCAATGCGGTTCTCGCCGCTGTCCTCTCGCAGGATCTCCAGGTCAACTCCTTCAAGGAGCTTATCCCCAGAATGAACGACATTTTCATCAAATTAGTTACGGAGGGCGAATAGTATGGATCTCAAGACAATAAAAGTCATAATCGGCAGGGAATACTTTACTAGGGTAAAGAAGAAATCATTCCTGATCACCACCTTCGTGGTCCCGATCCTTTTCGCAGGCCTTTGCATCCTGCCTTCTCTTCTGATGCTCAACACCAAGGAGAAGTCCCAGAATGTGGGCGTGGTCGACCAGTCCGGCATCGTCATGCCTTATTACGAGAGCAATGAAGCCGCGACTTACACTGACATCACGGAGATGGGCGTCGACATCGCCAAGGAGAAATACACCGAGATGGGCATGGACGTGCTCGTGGTGGTTTCACCTCTTGACACTGTCGCCAAGACTGTCTCAGTGCAGGCTTATTCCAAGAAACCCATCGGTGTCGATTTCTCCGAGTCGCTCGGAACAAAGGCGACTTCGGCTGTCGAGGACTACAGGATCAAGTCCTACAACATAGAGAACCTCGACCAGATAATGAAGGACGTCAAGGCCAGGGTCAAGGTTACCGAATACACTGTGGACGATTCCGGTAAGGAGACCGTCTCAGAGTCAGCCATTTACATGGTGCTCTCCATGGTCTTCGGAATGATCATCTACATGTTCATCGTCATGTTCGGCGCCACCGTCATGTCCGGAGTCATCGAAGAGAAGTCCAGCAGGGTGGTTGAGGTCCTCATCTCCTCCGTGAAGGCTACTGAACTGATGTTCGGAAAGATCATCGGTGTGGCTCTTGTCGCCCTCACCCAGTTCCTTCTTTGGATAGTGTTCACTCTCGTGATCGTTCTTGCTGTGAACGGAATATTCGGAATGAAGATCTTCGGTGACGCGGCAGCCTCACAGGATCCTACAGCCATCATGCAGTCCATGGGCGTCAGCACCGACCAGATGGGAATGTCCACCATCGACATGTCTTCCCTCACTGATGCTGCCCAGCAGGCTTCTGAGAGTGGAGAACCTTCCGAGCTCAACGCCATCATGGGAACTCTGAGCAACATCCCTTGGGTAAAGCTCATCATAAGCTTCATAATCTACTTCATCCTGGGATACCTGCTTTACGCTTCGCTGTATGCCGCCATCGGCTCGGCAGTGGAGAATGAGGCGGACACCCAGCAGCTGCAGCTCCCTGTCACCATTCCTCTGATGCTGGCGTTCTTCATCGTGTTCTTCGCATTCAGGAATCCTGACAGCCAGGTGGTGTTCTGGGGATCGATGATACCTTTCACTTCTCCTATAGTGATGCTCGCCCGAATTCCTTTCGGAGTGCCCACATGGCAGCTTATAGTTTCCATAGTCCTTCTGATAGCCACGTTCATCGGATGCGCCTGGGTATCCGCGAAGATATACAAGGTCGGTATCCTGATGTTCGGAAAGAAGTCCACTTACAAGGACCTCTGGAAGTGGCTCAAACAGTAGAACTGTTCTTCAGCAATCAATTATCCTGAATATGCATTTGAAAAGGATCATCCTTATAGCAACGGTTTCCCTTGCCGCAGTCTCCTGCGGCGAGGGTTTCTCCTGGAAAAGGACCGTAATGGACGGGTCCAGGACCGGAGTCCAGGCCTGCACGGCCGACAATGTATCAGAGAAGATGGGCACTTACGCCGATGGCGTATACACCGCTCCTGACGGCAGGGTCTTCAAAGACGGCTGCACCCCTGAGGTGGCCCGTATCCTTCTTGAAGCCCAGCCCGTCATGGCTGACCTCAAGACCCTTGTGGGCCATTCCACAAGAGCTATGGTCAGGGAATATCCCCAGTGCGAACTCTCAAACTGGTTCATCGATGAACTGATGAGAGCGGTGGAGGAGAAATCGGGCAAGAAGGTGCATTTCGGTCTGACGAACTTCGGCGGAATCCGCGTGGACATGCCCGAGGGCGAAGTCCTCAAGGATGACATCGTATCGATGTTCCCATTCAAGAACAACCTCTGCTACCTTGAATTGAAAGGCAGCGACATACGTTTCATCCTCGAGCAGCTCGCAGCCACGACATGGCAGGTTATTGGCGGAGGAAAGTTCGTCGTGAAGGACGGGAAACTGGAGAGCGCGGAGATAGATGGGGCTCCTCTTGATGACGAGAGGGTATACGGTGTCGCCACCATCTCCTTCCTTCTCAATGGAGGAGACGGCATCTCCATGGCAAGGAACGCCAAGCATCTGGAGATCTATGACGAATACATCCTCGATGTGATGCTTCCGTACGTCCAGAGCCTCACTGAGCAGGGACTTCCTATCGAGTATCATACCGATGACAGGATAACGATCATCAATACGGCCGATGACGGCTCTTTCCGCAAATGACCTCAAAACCGATGAAAATGAAAAGACACATTCTTACATTGACGGCGGTCGCTGCGGTATTAGCGCTTTCGGCCGTATCATGCAAACCTTCGCATAAGCTTACCATATTGCACGTCAACGATACCCACAGCCATTTCGAGCCGGTAAGAAGCGGTGCTGAAAAGGGCCTTGGAGGAGTGATCGAGCGTGCGGCTTATATTGACAGCGTCAGGGTGGCGGACGGAGATGACAACGTCCTTCTCCTTCATGCAGGCGACTTCAGCCAGGGTACATCATACTTCACACAATTGGAGGGCGACCTTGAAATCGCCACAATCAACGCCATGAAGTATGACGTTGTCACCCTCGGTAACCATGAATTCGACAACGGACTTGAGGAACTGGGCAGAAGGCTCAGCATGCTCGAGTGCCCGGTGGTCTGTGCGAATTACGACTTCTCCCAGTTCGATGCCGGGAAGTATGTCCTTCCTTACACCATATTGAACAAGGCGGGACTCAAGATCGGCATCTTCGGTCTTCTCACCGACATCACCCGGGTCGTCGAGCGTACGATCGCCGACCGTATCCAGAAACTTGATGACATCGAGGTTGCGAACAAGTGGGCCGACTATCTCAAGAACACGGAGAAATGTGACCTTGTCATAGCTCTCACTCATCTTGGTTATGACGGAGAGGCGTTCACTGACCGTTCCTTGGTGAGGGGCACAAGGAACATTGATCTGGTCGTGGGCGGACACTCCCATACCTTCCTTGAGAAAATGGAGTACGAGAACAATCTTGACGGCAAGAAGATTCCTATTGTCCAGGACGGATGCTGGGGACTGTATTTCGGAAAGATAAGCTACAAGGCGAAATAGATCTCATGCGAAGTGGTGTAATGAACGGCCTCGGATAGAGCGAGAATCGTAAACCAAGTACAACACCCTTCGTAAACCCTTGTAGAAGTCCCGAAGGGAGAGACCGCTCTGTCAATCGACAACGAGCTCCGGAACATCAAAGACCAGATGGAATCCACCCTGGAACCCGAGAAGGATCGCAAGCCCGAGTAGCACGACTTTCTCAAGGTCTATGATATTTTCCTGACGGAGCTCGTCGCGTATATGCGCAACAGCAAGAAACTTCGCGCACCCCGGAAGAAGGGAGAGGGGAGGACTATTACCAGGAAGATCTGGTGGGCCTGAAGAACTCCACCATCTAGAAGAAGCGGGGCTACCTGAGCTGGTTTCTGAACTGGGCGACTGACCGGGGATACAACACCAACCTGGACCATAAGTAGTTCCAACCGACCCTGAAGATGACTCAGCGTAAGGTGATCTGTCTCACCAAGGAGGAAATCGCCCGCGCCGCGATCAGGAATTATCCGAATCCCAGGCCTATCTGGACCCCATCCGGGAAATCTTCCTGTTCTCTTTCGAAAATAAGTATTAACGGAAAAATCTTTCCGTGTCTACTTCCCACAAGCAGTACAAGATGTTTGTAAAAATCGCGGAAAGGTGTATATTTGCACTTGATAAAAATCGCGGAAAGGTGTATAATCTTCTATCCGAAAATCTTAGGAAACGTGATTATGAAACGTAAGATTTACGACCAGTTGGTCCAGTGGAAACAGGAAAAGAATGGATCTACAGCCCTTTTGATAGAGGGGGCTAGACGTATCGGAAAGAGTTATATTGCAGAGGAATTCGCTCGCAACGAATACGACTCGTATATACTCATTGATTTCAGTAAGGCTCCTGCTCGCGTTAAAGAATGGTTTGATGAGTATCTGGAAGATATCGACACGTTGTTGCAGAATATCCAACTGCATTACAAAAAGCAACTGACACCGCGAAAATCCCTTATTATCTTCGATGAGGTACAGAAATGTCCAAGAGCCAGGGAGGCAATCAAGGCCTTGGTGGAGGACCGCCGTTTCGATTATCTGGAAACGGGCTCTCTTATCTCCATAAAGAAAAACGTTGAGAATATTGTCATTCCATCAGAAGAGGATGGTATCGAAATGTTTCCCATGGACTTTGAAGAGTTTCTCTGGGCTATGGGCAATGAGGTAATGATGCCATACATCAAAGCACAATATGAAAAGCGTAAGCCAATGGGAGAATTCCACCGCGAAGCATTACACTATTTCCGTCAATATCTTATAGTAGGAGGCATGCCGCAGGCTGTTGCTGAGTATGCTGCATCGCGAGATTTTATCAAAGTGGACGCCATCAAACGTCAGATACTGCGCCTTTACAAGAACGATATTAAGAAATACGCCGGGACAGCCACAGCTCGCGTCAGCGCTATCTATGACGCTATTCCTGGACAGTTGCAGAAGAAAGAAAAAAGGTTTGTGTTGTCGGCACTGAAAGATGAAGCGCGAATGCGCGATTACGATAGTGCGTTCTTTTGGCTAGATGATGCCAAGATCGTTAATATCTGCTACAATACGACGGCGCCAAATATTGGGTTGCATCTGAATGAAGACCGCACCGTTCTGAAGTGCTATTTCTGCGATACTGGGCTTCTCATTTCGTTGGCTTTCAGCGCGCGAGGTATCGTAACGAATGAGATTTACCAGAAACTGATGTTTGACAAGTTGGAAATCGACGAGGGCATGCTGGTGGAAAACATCGTGGCCCAAATGTTAAAAGCATCGGGTAAAGAGCTATTCTTTTATTCCAATTATGACAAAGAAGAAGCAGAGAACCGAATGCAGATAGATTTCCTTATACAAAAGGAGGTAGTAACCTCCCGGCACAACATATCTCCAATTGAAGTCAAGAGTGGATCAAACTATACGCTTACTTCCATTAACAAATGCATCAAGAAGTATGGCCAGTACCTCTCAACTCCCTATGTTTTGCACACAAAAGATCTGGAGATGAAAGACGGACTGGTTTATCTCCCGCTTTATATGACTCTTTGTTTATAGCAGGATATCATTTGGGCGCACGATTCCTGGTTGTTCTCCGGGGTTTTCTTCTTGCCCGCAGGGGAGGGTACTTCCTTAAAGGAGGTTGAGGAAAAGGGTTATGACAGTGGTGTTGATAATGTCAACGAACATCGCTCCGACAAGCGGTACGATAATGAACGGCTTGACGGCGTAGGTGTATTTGGAACATACCGCTGACATGTTCGCCATGGCATTGGGCGTAGCTCCCAGCCCGAATCCGCACAGTCCGCTCACAAGTAGAGCAGCATCGTAGTCCTTACCAAGCAGTGGGAACGCCACGAAATACCCGAACAGCCCGATCAGAAGAACCTGGGAGAGGAGAATCACGGTAAGAGGAAGGGCGAGCGCCGCAAGTTCCCAGAGCCTGAGTGAAGACATCGCCATTCCGAGGAATAGCGAAAGACATACGTTCCCGACGAGAATTATGCTGTCCATTTCAGGAGAGGGGAGCTTTGAGGAGGACTCGCAGGTGTTCCTTATCACCGCAGCGGCGATCAGAGACCCGAAGTATGTCGGGAAAGTCACCCCGGTAAGAGCCAATGCCTTTGAGAAAAGGGATCCTATGGCCATCGCAAGAAGAAGCTGGAAGACCGCTTTGGAGAGTTTGCGGAACTTCTCCTGCTCAGAAACTTCGTGATATTCTTTCGCATGAGGGGATGCTTCCGTCGAATCCATTGAACCCATCACATCGGCGGGGGAGTCGCTCTCTCTGGCCAGCACCTTTACCCGAATGAGCCTTTCTGCTAGCGGACCTCCGAGAAGTGACCCTGCAACAAGACCGAAAGTGGCCGCAGCCATTGATAAAGAAGCAGCACCCTCGATGCCCATGCTTTCAAGAAGTGAGGAGAAACCTCCTGCAGTGCCGTGGCCTCCGCACATAGGAATCGAGCCCATCGCCATACCGGTGATCGCTTCAAGGCCCATGGCTGAGGATATTCCGGTGGAAAGGAGATTCTGCATAACTATCAGGACAGTCACCAGAATGACCAGCACAAGAAGCGGTTTCCCTCCTCTTTTGACTTCACGCAGATTTGACTGGAAACCCACAGATGTGAAGAATATCATCATGCAGAGGTCCTTCAGAGTCGGGTCGAAGGATATCTCGACCCTGCCCAGAGTATACAGGCCGAGCGTCAGCAGCGACAGGAGTATTCCTCCTGTGACAGGAGTGGGGATGCACAGTCTGGACAGAATCTTGAATTTGCCGGTGAGCCAGATTCCCAGCAACAGGGCGAGGACACCTGCTCCGGCGGAGAGGAACATGTCAAGATTCACGCTGTGAAGTGCTGCAGTTTCCATGAGTGTGCTCGTATGGGGCAAAAATAATCAAACCTACGGGAACTTCCACGGATTCGGGGAGGTTTTCACCCTAGAGCGTACCTATGAGAAGCAGAACGAGGCTTATGATCACAAGAATGAGGTCGACAACTTTGCCCTTGAGGTTCTTTTCATGGAAGAGGAGAGCTCCGAATGTGAAGGAGACAATGACGCTTGAGCGCCTGACCATAGACACCACCGAAATCATCGCACCGGGGAAGGTTAGCGCATACAGGTAAGCGAGGTCTGCTGCCGTCAGGAATATTGAAATGAAAGGTATGGTCCATTTCCATGTGAACGGTGTGGTCTTCTTCCTCATCGGCATCCATAGTATTAGCGTGATGACACCCATGATGATACTCTGGTAGAGATTGTACCACCCCTGGACGAAGAAGCGGTTTATTCCGACAGTGGCGATAAGGTACTTGTCATACAACCCTGAGAGCGCACCAAGGACGGCTGCCGCTATGATGAGCCATATCCAGTGGTTTGATGAGAACTTGATTCCTTCCTTGCGTCCGCTGCGTCTTAAAAGAAAGTACGCGATTATGGCGACTGTGACACCTGCCCATTGCCAGGCGTTGAGCTTCTCCCCGAAAATGATGAGAGCTCCGATCAAAGTCATCACCGGCCTTGTGGCGTTGATCGGCCCTACGATGGTAAGAGGCAGATGCTTTATCGCGAAATATCCGCAGATCCACGAACTCAGTACGATGAATGCTTTGATTATTACAAGGATATGCCAGTGAAGGTCTCCCTCGGGGACATGGAAGGAACTTCCTTCAGGTATTCCTCCCGTGTGGGAGAAGATGATCATCGGAAGGAAGAACAGACTGCAGATTATGCAGTTCAGGAAGAGTACGGGAATTACCGCATTCTGCTTGAGCGATTGCTTCTTGAATACGTCATAAAGACCCAGCAGGCAAGCTGAGACCAGTGCGAACAGAATCCACATTTGGGCTGAAAAATGCTATTGCTTCCCGTGTCAGACTACAGGATGTTCATTGACTGCTCCCTCATCTTCTCGAGCTCGTCCTTCATCCTTACGACACATTTCTGTATACCGGCATGGTTCGCCTTGGAACCTGTGGTGTTGATTTCACGTCCCATTTCCTGGATGATGAAGCCGAGCTTCTTTCCGGGATAAGGTTCGGAGTCAATAGTGTCCATGAAGTATGCGCAGTGCTGGCGGAGCCTGACTTTTTCCTCGTTGATGTCGAGTTTCTCCAGATAGAAGATCATCTCCTGCTCGAACCTGACGGGGTCGACCTTCTGGGCGAGTTCATCGAGGTTCTTCAGAAGCTTGGCCTTCACGGTACCTATCCTTTCTCCCTCGAATGTCTCGACTTCGTCATAAAGAGAGAGGATGTTCCTCACTCTTGAAGTGACGTCCTCGTAAAGGACCTTTCCTTCCTTTTCACGATATGCGTTCACCGCTTCGAGAGCCTTATCAATGGCTTTCTCGACAATCGGCCAGTTCTCTTCGGTGATGACGTCGGATTTCTTGGTGTCGATCACATCGGGGATACGGAGGATGGAGCAGAGGAGTTCGTTGTTTTCCCTGTCCTGGGGAGTGAAGAACCCGGGAAGCTCTTTCCTCAGGGTGAGGATCTCGTTGTAGTATCCTTTCAGAAGGTCAGCGTTGATCTTCTTCCCGCTGTCCGCTGCATTCGGCTCCCATGTGGCGTAGAAATCTATCGTACCCCTCTGAAGAGAGTTGGCGATCTTCTGCCTGATTCCGATTTCCTTGTCCTTGGGGAGAAGGGGAGTCTTGATGTTGATGTCGGCGTTCTTGGAGTTGAGCGTCCTGATCTCGAATGTAATCTTGCCTGTTTCGAGTATGGCTTCGGCTTTGCCGTAGCCGGTCATGGATTTGATCATGGCTCTTTGATGACTTTGAGTTAGTATGCTTTCCCGGAAACAGGATTCACTGATTTTGCCCGAGGCGCTCCATAAAATCCCGTTATCCGCTGCAAAAGTACAACATTTTTGCGTAATTTTGCAGGTTCATAAGACATAACATAGAATCCAATGGAAGATCCTACCAAGACAGCAGCTCCCGCTGAGGAGCCCCGCAAACTGAATTTCCTCGAGGAGATAATCGAGAAGGACCTCGCAGAAGGCAAGGTGGACTCGATAATGACAAGGTTCCCTCCGGAGCCCAACGGTTACCTTCATCTGGGCCATGCCAAGAGCATCTGCCTCAACTTCGGGCTCGCCCAGAAGTACGGCGGAAAGACCAATCTCCGTTATGATGACACCAATCCCGTGAAGGAGGATGTGGAGTATGTCGATTCCATAAAGGAGGACATCAAGTGGCTCGGTTTCCAGTGGGACAAGGAACTCTACGCATCGGATTATTTCGATCAGCTTTACCTTTGGGCTGAGCAGCTCATAAAGGAAGGCCTCGCGTATGTCGATGACCAGACCCAGGAGGAGATCCGTCAGGGAAGGGGGACTGTCGACCGTCCCGGAACTCCCAGCCCTTGGAGGGACCGCAGTATTGAGGAGAACCTCAAACTCTTCCGCGAAATGAAGGAAGGCAAGTACGCTGACGGGGAGAAGGTACTCCGCGCCAAGATAGACATGGCCCATCCCAACATGATGTTCAGGGATCCTCTTCTCTATCGTATCAAGCATGCCTCACATCACCGTACCGGTGACAAGTGGTGCATCTATCCGATNNTACGACTTCACCCACGGCCAGTGCGATTCCATAGAGCACATAACCCATTCGATCTGTACTCTCGAGTTCGACGTGCACCGTCCTTTGTATGACTGGTTCATCGAGAAGCTCGGAATATATCCCAGCCATCAGTACGAGTTCGCAAGGCTGAACCTCACTTACACTCTGATGAGCAAGCGCAAGCTCCTTGAACTCGTCCAGAAGGGACTTGTCAGCGGATGGGACGACCCGAGGATGCCTACCCTGTGCGGAGTCAGAAGGAGGGGATACACTCCTGAGGCCCTCAGGATGTTCTGCGAGAAGATCGGCGTCTCTAAGAGGGACCAGCTCATGGACATCCAGCTTCTGGAGTGGTGCGTAAGGCAGGACCTCAACGCAAGGTCCAACCGCTACATGGTGGTCCAGGACCCCGTGAAGGTCACCATCACCAACTGGGAGAGCGGAAAGGTCGAGTGGTTCGACTGCCCGCTCAATCCGGCCGATCCCGAAGGCGCCAAGAGGAGCGTTCCTTTCACCGGTGAACTCTANNGGCGGAGAAGTCCGTCTGAAGTACACGTACATCATCAAATGTGAGGAAGTCATAAAGGATGAGGAAGGCAAGATAGTCGAGCTCAAGTGCACCTATGACCCCTCGACACGTCCCGGCGGAGAAGGCGCATGGAGAAGCGTCAAAGGAACGATCCATTGGGTGTCTGTCGAGCACGCCAAAGCTGTTGAGCTGAGGCTCTATGACCGTCTTTTCACCCTCGCTGACATGAGCCAGGTCCCTGAGGATATGGACTACAAGGATTTCCTGAATCCGGATTCCCTCATCGTGGCCGAAGGATACGCCGAGCCCGCCATGCTGGAAGACGCTTCAGGAATACCCGTACAGTTCGAGAGGACAGGGTATTTCGTGAAGGACAAGGACTCCACCCCCGAAAAGGCCGTCTTCAACAAGACAGCTTCGCTGAAAGATTCCTACAAGCCGGAATAATCCTCTCCGGATAGGTTTTACGCGGCGTTCCGTCCTGAAGGGCGGGACGCTGTTTTTTCAATGCAAGGCCGCTTACTCCTCATGCCATGGGCGAACTGGTTGATTATTGCGGAATCT
>DBWN01000043.1:0-388 GCA_002308935.1 Bacteroidales bacterium UBA1237
AGGAGAAAGCCCTCAAGAGAGTGAAAGTCTACAACATCCTGGTGAGCGACGACTGGGCGGCTATCCACTCATGGCATGTAGTGAACACCCCTGACGGCGGAAAGGACGTTTTCGACAGCATGGGATTCTACCATTTCGTGGAGAGAGACGGGAAACTTGTAGTGGACAAATGCTGGATCAAGGAGTACGCGTAAGCCCGATTACAAGTGGGTCCGTAGGGAACGGCATTTGCAGGCGGAGAAGGACAGGAAAGAATCGGTTGGAGACAGCGGTTCCTCTGACGGGCGGCAGCCCGGGGAGTTCCTTAACCCAGCAAGCCTGAGATATGTCGGCGTATACTACTACGAGTATTCCACCTTCTATGTGATCTCATTCCTGGGTTTCGACT
>DBWN01000043.1:487-6990 GCA_002308935.1 Bacteroidales bacterium UBA1237
TCTCCAGTAAACACCGGAAACTCCGCTTCAGTACCCCCATGGCGAATCGAACGCCAATCGAAGGAACCGGAATCCTTAATTCTATCCATTAAACTATGGGGGCATCCCATTCCGAAATGGTCACCTCACCGGAACGGACTGCAAAGTTACCGACTTTTCGCATATTTCCAATCTTTTTCTCAAATAGCCTTCTACGCTCTTCTTGTTAATGCCAAGGGAATTGACGATATTTCGTACCACATACTGATACAAGCGTTGGTCGAAAAAACGGGCAGTTCGTCCAATCATGGATGTTCCTGGAAAAAGGAAACAGTACTTTTGCAAAAACTAAAATCAAATGATAAAACATACACTGGTCACACTTGTGTTCGGAGCAGTCCTTTCGTTCACCACTCTAGCCCAGAGCACAGATGGACATCTTGCCGGACAATGGTACGGAATCTACCAAGGCGGTCCTGTGACAGTATCCTTCTCGGAAGGGAAGGTTTTCAGCCTGGATTCCGAAGCGTCTTCATCAATGATGCTCTCTGCTGAATACACTGTAAATGAAAGCACCTCTCCTTCCAGGATAAGTTTCGGCGGGGCCATTCCCGGAATGGCCGGAGAAGGGATATTCAAGGTGGAGGGCTCCACTCTTGAGATGCTCTGCATATTCGGGGCGCCCGGTCAAGTCGCTGCCCCTTCGTCATTCGACGAAGGGAACATGAACCCGGCAGCGATGCACCTGTTCCTTTCAAGGGACAAAAGCATCCTGGAAAGCGTCAAAAAGAAAGCAGAAGTCCCCACTGAAGCAGCCCTTGCTTTCGAGAGGAACCGCTACCTGGGAAACGGAGTGAACCTCAACAGCACTTTCGACGGACTGTCCGGAGACCGTCCCGTGGATGACGGCATGCTTGAAAAGATCGCCAAAGCTGGGTTTGAAAGCGTCAGGATCCCTATCCGATGGTCAGACCATTGTTCAAAGGAGGCTCCATACAAGATAGACCCTTCTTTCTACTCCAGAGTCGACAAAGTGGTGGACAAGTGCCTTTCCCTGGGTCTTGCGGTCTCTCTTGACCTCCATTACTATCCTGTGATTTCGTTCGCCGGAACACCGGACCTTCCATTTGATGAAAACATTGAGAGGTTCTACAGCATTTGGGAGCAGCTCTCTTCCCATTACAAAGGATACGGAAACGACCTTTACTTCGACCTTATGAACGAGCCCGGTCTCTCCCTTGATCCCCAGCTATGGAACGAAATGGTATCCAAAGCCCTCAAAATCATACGCAAGGAGAATCCCGACCGTACCGTCATAGTAATGACCCCCAGCCTTGGGCAGCACTGGACCATAGGACTTCTGGACTTCCCTGAAGACGACTGGAACATAATAGCCGAAGCGCATTACTACCTTCCCCACCTCTTCACACACCAGGGGCTGGCTTACGCAATGGCGGAGCAGAGCCTGGGCATGAAATGGACCGCAACTGCTGAAGAGAGAGCAGCAATTGAGCACGATTTCAAGTACCTCTCCGAGTGGAGCGAAAGGACCGGAAGACCAGTCAACATCGGCGAATACGGTGTCTGCTCCCTGGCCGATGAGGATTCCAGAGCGGAATGGCTCCGCTACATGAGAGCGACAATAAGCCGCTACGGGATGAGTTCCCACATCTGGGCACTTTACCGTGACACCTTCCAGATATATGACGAGAAGACCGGATCCTGGAACGGAAAGCTCCTGGATGCAGCCATGCTGCGATAAGACCCAATACCCGAAACCATCCAAGACAACACACAGCATAATGAAAAGAATCCTCCTTTCTATCGCACTGGGGTCTCTCTTGACGGGTGCGATATCCGCCCAGAGCCATTCCGATCCCTCAGGATGGCTGAAAGCCCCCACCTTCAGGGTCAATGATTTCAAGAACCCGGACATCCGTTACGCCCCTTTCACCAGATGGTGGTGGCCGGGGAACGACGTCACTTCTGAAGAGCTCCAGAGGGAACTGAGACTCTTCGCCGACAGCCATATCGGCGGCGTCGAGATCCAGGCATTCGCACTGGTGATACCTATGGACATGTCCCGTGCCGCTCAAGTGATGAGTTTCGACACGGATTCATATTACGAGCACCTTGATGCGGTGATGAAGGAGGCTCAGAGCTTCGGCCTCACTGTCGACCTCACACACGGCAGCGGTTGGCCGGCGTCCAGCTCCATTGTGACCGAAGCCGAAGAGAACAGGTCCCTTCAGTTCGGAATGGCCGACATCCCCTCTGAAGGAGGAAAAGTCAGTCTTCCCCGGTCTGAAAGGCAGGACAGCAGATACTCCACTCTTGTCGGCATTCTCACCGCTGAGGTTGAAGAAGGTGAAGGTCCCAGAAAGCTTAAGGACGTCAAGGACATATCCTCCCGGCTGGATCCCTCTGACAGCACGGTCACGTTCAAGGCTGGAGCGAAAGGGAAGATGATAGCCCTATGGTCAGTACCCTCCCAGGAGACCAACATGATCATAGCGAAGTCCGGCGCCGGAAACGTCCTCGACCATTTCGACAAGAAAGTCGTGCAGAAGAGCTACGACTACTATTTCGGGGAAAGGACAGGCCTTGAGAAATACTACGGCAAGCCCCTTCGCTCCATTTTCAATGACAGCTATGAGTTCAAGGTGGACAGGCACTTCACTGCGGATTTCCTCGACACATTCAGACGGAACAGAGGTTACGACGCCCTCCCCTATCTTCCGGCCAACATCTGGTACGGATACAACAACATGTACGACAACGGCCACGTCAGTCCCGAGTTCACATTCTCGGATGAAGACTGGCGATTGAGGTACGACTATGACATGACCGCCAGTGACCTTATCAGGGAACATCTCCTGAAAGGGTCGGCGGAATGGGCCGAGCCCAAAGGGCTTCTTCACCGTACCCAGGCATACGGCCTTCCCATGGACTGGATGGGAGCGGCGGGAGACGCCTCCATCCCTGAGACAGAGTGCATGATGTTCGGAGGTGGAACCGAAGGAGCACTGAAGATGGTGTCGTCAGGCGCTATGCTCTACAACCGTCCGGTTGTAACCGCAGAATCCGGAGTACACATCAATCGCGCTCTGATGGTCACTCCCCAGAAACTCCGTCTTACGGCGGACAAGATCCTCTCCAGCGGTATAAACCAGATGATATGGCACGGTACTCCCTACAAGTACACGGCGGGCGGTTCACCATGGCAGCCTTTCTACAATTCCATGATGAACATAAACTTCTCTTCTGACATCTATGAGGAGGACGTCTTCTGGGACAGCATCACCCAGGTGAACGCTTACATCCAAAGGGCACAATACCTGATGCGCTGCGGAAAAGCCGAAGCGGACGTACTGATATACTTCCCGTTCCTGGAATACAGCTCCGCAGCAGCCAATCCCGACGAGATACTCAATTACGGGTATCTACCCGGCACTGAGCCCGGGATGTCCATCAGGAATGAAGACGGAAGCGCTTCCGGAGAGTGGCTCAAGAAACTCTGGCCCTTGGTGAACGAACTCACCAGAAGGGGCATCACCTGGGCATGGGTCAATGACGAGTCACTCCAGGAGATGAAAGCCGACAAATCAGGAGACCTCATCATAAGGGGCAACCGCTACAAAGGTCTCATCCTCTTCGACCTCCCTTACATTCCTCTGGAAACCGCACGTCATCTCAAATCCCAGAAGAAAGCCAACATACTTGCAATAGGAGACTCCCCTTCCGTCCAGCCTTCATTCAAGGACTATAAGCGCAATGACGCCAAGACCGCCAAGATCATGAAGAAGGTCTTCGGAAGGAATAACATCTGCCGCGACGCAGATGAGTGGAAAATTGAAGCTCCTGCGCTGAACGTGTCCGGAGGAGAAGGACTCCGTATGGCCAGAAGGCGTCTTGATGACGGGACAGTGATCCAGATGTACTGGAATTTCAAGGACGAGTGGAACAGCTTCTCGTTGGAAGAGAAGAGCGCACACGCCTATTGGATGGATGCCGCCACCGGAAACGTATCCGAGGCTGAGAAAGGATCAGACGATACCATCTCCATGACAATCCCTCCCCTTTCAAGCATTTTCCTTGTGCTGACCGACCAGACTCTTGAAGAAGCAGCCCCTTCAAAGGTATCCGGAGAAGGAAAGACACTAGCCACCATCACAGGTTGGGACATCACTTCCGGCAAGTCCAATCTCAGGAACAGTGCACTTTTTGACTGGAGGGACAATCCAAAGTTCCAGGACAGCAGAGAACAAGGCATCTACAAGGCGCAGTTCACTCTCGATGCGATTCCTCAGGGAGAGAACATTTGGCTTGACCTTGGAGACGTGTTCTACACAGCTGAAGTGTCCCTCAACGGAAAGAGTCTCGGCACGAAGATCTTCAAGCCGTTCAGATTCGATGTGACGGGCGTTCTTCGTGAAGGGGTCAACACTCTGGAAATCAAAGTCGGAGTCAGCGATTACAACGCCAAGGCCGCATTAGGGAAATCAGGAGACGCAAGATTCAGTTCACTCTCCAGAGGAGGCCTCATGGCAAACGGTCTCAAAGGTCCCGTACGCATCACCGCTGAATGACGCAGAGTCATATGCTGAAAAGAATTTCCGCACCCAGGGCACTTCCCGGATGCGGATTTCTTTTTACAGCCCTGCAAGAGGGGGTTACTCCTTGCACCAGCGTTCTAGCCAATCGAAGTACTCCCTGTGCCAGAAGAGGGCGTTCTGGGGTTTGAGGATCCAGTGGCACTCCTCAGGGAACACGATAAGCTTGGAAGGTACGCCCATCATCTGAGCCGCGTTGAAGGCAGCCATTCCCTGGTCGTAAGGGATCCTGTAGTCCATCATGCCGTGGATGCACAGGATAGGAGTGTGCCAGTTGGCGACATTTACGTCAGGAGAGTTGGCGTAGTGGCGCTTCGCCTTGGGAAGGTTGCTCCAAGGGGATCCTCCCTGCTGCAGTCCTCCGAAAGTGATACCGTCACCCCTCGGGCCGATTTCACCGGGAGTGTACGAGTACTCGGTAAGACCGCCGTTGTCCCAGTTGGGGAACCACATCTCCTCGGTCTCATAGTACATGTACTTCTCATCGAATATGCCCGCATGGGCTATGAAGCAGTCATAAAGGTCGCCGTGGACTCCGGCAAGATAATATACTGAGAATCCGCCATAGGAGGCGCCGCAACCGGCGAGCTTCTCCACGAAGGGTTTCTCCTTGATCATCCTGCCCGCGCTCAGATAATCCTGGATGTTGAGTCCCACGTAGTCTCCGGAGATCTCTTCAGTCCATTCGGGTCCGAAAGCTGTGGTGCCTCTTCGGTTAGGAAGGACGACCACATAACCCTGATGAGCCATGAGGCAGTAGTTCCACCTGTAGGACCATCCCTGGCTGAGAGTGCCCTGAGGGCCGCCGAGGAAGATTTCGATGGCGGGATACTTCTTCGAAGCGTCGAACTTCGGAGGATAGAGGATCCATGTGAGCATGTCCTTCCCGTCCACGGTCTTCACCATGGTCATCTCTGTCTCATGAGAAGCGAGCTGGGAAAGGATATGACCGTTCTCGTCACCCACCTTCTTTATCCTGTCAGCACCTGCGGGGCCGTTTCCGGGGGCGACAGCAACCATCTCGGTCGGGAAGTCCATGCTGCAGTATGTCGAAAGGATTGTTCCGTCAGAAAGTACTGCGAAAGGAGAACCGAAGTCATACCAGAGGTCGTCAGCGGTAAGCCTTTGCTTTGAAGAGCCGTCAGCGGCGAAGAGGAACATGCCCTGGAGCCCTTCAACCAGTGCGTTGAAATACACTCCCTTGGAATCCTCACTCCATACGGGGCCGGCAGCATTGTACTTGAAATCAGCCGTAAGGTCCTTTATGTTCGTGACCTGCGGATTGGCGGGCTGTCCTTCAGCATCGGGGCTGTAGATGACATCCGCCACCATAAGACGGGTCTTGTCGGCCTCGTATCCGTCCCTTTCCATGCTGATCCAGGCTATCTTGCTTCCGTCAGGGCTCCATACGGGATCGGTGTCGTATCCGCCCTTCATGGGGATGACGGTTGTCTCACCCGTCAATATCTGGTAGATGTAGATCTCGGTATCGGTCGAGAAGGCGTATTCCTTGCCGGCTTTCTTCTTGCATGAATATGCAATGTATCTTCCGTCAGGGCTCCATGAAAGCTGCTCCAGTCCGCCGTAAGGCATAAGGGGAAGTTCGTACTTCACATCGGGTCCTCCGAGGATGTCCAGGGAATTGTCAGCGGTGATCATGCCGTTTACCGTCGTAGCCACGAAAGTATGGGGAAGTTCAGTCACCCAATTGTCCCAATGACGGTACATAAGATCCTCTGTAACATAGGCCTGAGCCTTGTCAAGATCGGGATTGATGTCCTTGGGAGACTTGACATCGGAAGGGATGTAGCTGACGTACATCACCTGCGACTCGTCGGGAGAGAAGCAGAACTCGCCTACTCCGTTCTCGACTTCGGAGAGTTTCTTCCTTTCGCCAAGTGAAGCGGAAGA
>DBWN01000050.1 GCA_002308935.1 Bacteroidales bacterium UBA1237
CTGGCCAGCGACCAGGTCCGGCGTGGCATCTTCTCGCAGATCTCACCCATAGAGATAATTACACACCCGTCCTCTTGTTCTATTTCGGGAACAACCAGAGATTTCAGAAAGCCCTTCTTCTTGACATCGGAAAGTTTAAGGATATCCGCATAGATATCTTCGCCGATGACCAGATAAACCGGTCTCCGGCTCAGCATCGGGTGTGTCATATTGTAGAAGCGTACCCGATTCTTCCTGCCGGCTGGCTTGGACGCATCGATAAGTACAGCCACTTCCCCGAATGGAAGCAGGACAATGGTGTCCACCCAATCCCTGCTTAGGGCCTCTTTCATCACCGGGCTCTGCGTCTCGAATATATCCTTCGGGGCAGCGATGCCCGCGTACTTACCGGTAAAATGAGAATCTTTCAGGCAGTGAGCCAGACAAGTATCGAAGGCTGAGACCCCACCGGGATAGCCCAGATACGTGGACATAACGTAGTCCGGCGTGAAGTTCTCCCGCCACATCGTCGAGTCGTGCTGCTCAATGTGACAACCTTTCTGTCCGGTCCCATAACACAAAAGGCGCGCAACGGCTATCAACTTATCGTTGGTATCCCCATCGATGTACAGGTTCTTACCTCCTCCGACCAAAGCAGCTGCCAGAGCGCAGCCTGCAAACGGATTGTAAACCACACCTTTTCCATCGTAGTCAAGCAAAGAATCGAGGGCTTGGGCAACACGGATTCTTGGACGCCTAGGCTGAATGCCGGATTTTACAAGGATATCGTTGGCGATATCCAGAAACTGATTCTGCAACCAATCCTGCGAAACAGCTGATAGTTCTCCGGCGAGCCGAAGCGTGGCATATTGGCGCTGGGCGGCCTCGTCCGCAGTATTGATGGAATGTTGCACAAGGATACCCCGGCGATGATGATACTCCTGGACAACAGTAACTGTATCATACTTGTAGAATGTTTCGTAAATGTCCTTGAGATCTGCCGGAATATTGCCCACGGCGGATACTCTCTTCACATCCTCCGCTTTCAGTTCCTTCAGCTCTTTTCTCAGTTCCTTGTTCAGTTTCACCCATTCGTAATCCATAACATTATCAATATCCAGGGTGGCGAAGATGACCCCTTTCCGGGCATCGCGCTCAATGGACAGCTTCCCCTGAGCTGCCAAAGCAAGCATCAGGAGTGGCATCAGAGTGTCAGGATTGTACTGATAGTAATTGTTAATTGATTCGCGCAGAAAAGCCGAGCCACCTCTAAATTTCAGCATCGTAATAAAGGTTATATTATGGGTTTAACAAATATACCCAAAATTCCTAAGATAAGCCAACCTGAGGTGGATTGCGTTTGTTAAAGGTATTGCGCAAGGCGTGAGCGAACCTTGGGGGAAGAAAGTTTGTGGATGGCCTTCATCTTCAGCTGGCGCACGCGCTCCCTTGTAAGATCCAGATTCTCTCCTATTTCCTCCAGCGTCATGGGCGGGCATCCTAGTCCGAAGCATAGGACCAGCACCTGACGCTCCCGTTCGTTCAATACGTTCATGACCGTGTCAAGGTCCATGCGGAGGGATTCATTATCCATTTCCTTGTCGGCTCCGAGAGAATCATTGTCCGGAAGAATGTCCATCAGGGTTTCTGTCTGGTTCTCCCCGAGTGGATAGTCGAGAGAAAGGCCCTTTATGTCATTCGTGGCAGACTCCCCCAGTTTCTCCGGAGATATATTCAGAAGCTCGGAGAGTTCTTCGGTGGTTGGCTCTCGCTCGTTTTCCTGCAGGAACTCCGTCCGTGCGGGCCCGATCTTATTGAGGATGCTAACTTGATTGAGTGGAAGCCGGACAAGACGACCCTTATCGGATAGTGACTGTAGTATCTGCTGACGAATCCACCATACGGCATAGGAAATAAACTTAAATCCACGGGTGGGATCAAACCTGATAGCAGCCTTCATCAGGCCGATATTTCCTTCGCTGATAAGGTCCGGCAAATCCAGGCCACGGTTCTGGTACTGCTTGGCTACAGAAACCACAAAGCGCAGATTGGCTTCCACCAGGCGTCTGTACGCAGCATCGTCACCAGCCTGAATGCGAATGGCGAGTTCGTTTTCCTCTTCTGGAGAAACCATCTCCAGCTTGCATATATCTCGAAGGTATTCTTCGACGGTCTGGGTACGGGCCGTCACGGAAGTTGTTATTTTAAGTTGACGCATAGGTTCAAGTTGTTTTCGATAACTCTTACTGACATATCGGAAGAATCTTTCATATGTGCGCAATTAATCAAGTGGTGAAAGAATCTGACGCGGGCCAGGTAAAAGATAATGCAGCCAATCGATCCGGCAACCTGAACCGACTATGACGAAATCCTTATACATAGACATGACGGATGAAGAAGTCCTCAATCACGTGGCCAGAGCCATTCACGACTATCTTATGCGGATTAGGCCGCAGCACGGGGAGTTCGTGCTGGAGGACTGCATGGCCAGGCAAATCAGCGAACTTAAGCTATTGTTCCGGCATAGCCGGGGACTTGGAAGGCGTGATTCTTTGAGTCCTCAGGATATCAAGGATCTGGACTTGACCATAACTCATTTCCTACCCCGGATGCAGGATCAGGCTCGAGTAGTTCAACTGCATTATACCAAGGAGCAGACATTGTGGAAAATCAGGGGCACATCGGCCGCCGAGTTGATAAAGAACGCATTCAAGGAGAACGGACTGAAGGCCGAGATTGAATGCCAACGATATCGTGCAAAGGTCTTTATCAACCTGGATGGGCGGACACTCCGGTTCTATGTCAAGTACAGCACTCTTGAACAGCCGGATGCATTACCCGACATCGTCCGGGTCGTCCTGGATCTGAAAGATGCAGCCTGCCGGATTGGAGGTGACATTAAACTGAGCAGATAGTATGGTGGATTCTTGCCTACGTACATTCTCTTTGCTATCTTTGTGATATGACTATATATCAAGCACTTCAAATTCTTGAACAGGGAACGAGCGTCTACTTTACGAATCTGAAAATTGACGGTCGGTTCGACAATGAACGAGCGATGGCAAGCGCCCGCTCTTCCCAGGTCTTTTACTATGACCCCCTTACGTCTGATGAAGGGTTTGTATTCAATGTAGGACTGAGATACCGGTCTATCGTTATCTATGACGAAGAGAACGGTAATGTCATCGTTAAAGAAGAGTTTACGCCCACACAACAGGAGCGAGAAGAATGTGCCAGATACCATGTGTGTGACTTTTGGAATCTGGAGGATAACAAGGATATCCCATTTGTCAGACGGAATAAACCAAGGTGGCTTATTGCGCAGATTGCCGACAAGATGGATGAGTACATCGTCAAGAACAAACTGCCGTTGAATAACCCCGATGAAGATGAGGATGGTACGTGCGTATCCTCATTCTGGCTTTCTGAAGCGCTCGCCGACACTCCCGAGCTCGCCGCCATGGCGTGCAAACTAAGGGGGAAGAAACTTCGTGAACTTGCGGGCTTATTCATTGAAAGGACAGTTTATATCGACCCGGAGGCGGATATAAGTTATGGAGAAGTGTTCTTCATTGATTATGCCCTGTCTCGGAATGATATCCAGATCCAGATCTGGGACGGCTATCCTAAATAGATCTGGAAACATCCCGCTTGTAGAGATATCGCTTGTTGCGATGCATACCGCCGATGACTGGGTCTGCCTCCACTATTTCGTAGTGGTGCCAAATATCCGTATTATCTGCACAAAGCACATTCTCAGGCCAGCAATCGTTGGCTTCCATGACCCTTTCCATCAGACTACCCCGACCGAAGCCGGCGTAATTGCCGCCGAAACCATGGTCCTGAAGAAGTAAAATCCAAGGTGCTTTGCTATACTCCCGGCAGAACAACTGGTAGTAGGTCGCTATACCGTCGGCAAAGAGAAATGTCACGGCGAAACGTTCAGCGCCCCAGTCTTCGCCCTTGCTATCATTCCGTTCATAGATTTCCATAAAGCAATATGGATCAACGCCCTTCCTTACGGATGACATAGCGCTCTCCATCTCACTCTCCGACATACTGAAATTTGGAGCATACTGCCCTAACGGCGCAATATCCTGCTCTTTCCAATCGACTCTCCCGATGACGTGGTAGCCGTTAAAGGCATTGAATTCTTCAGCTTCAAACTTCAATTCGCGTTCGGGGATACCATAGTCAACCTGAATGAAACTGTGAACGCAGTGGGCTTTGTTACAGGTCTTGACAAGGCAGCCATCATATCCGCTACCTGGATAGTATCCTATCCTTGAGGACATGAAATCTCTGAATGAAACCTTGTCGCCCGGCTTGTAGTCCTTGAGCCACTGGGGCATCTCTTCAGGGCTATGTGCAAGTATTGAAATCACATTTTCCATATTCGCTTCAAACTAGTTAAACCCAAATACTTCCATCGGCAATTGTTACTGAGAATCGTTTCAGAATCTCCATACCGACAACTCCGTCGACACCGAGAACGGAAAGCATCATCTGCAATGAGGCGGGAAGATGTCCTGCCTTCATCGTAAAACCGTTCCCGGCGAAAGAGGCTGGAAACTCGAATATGGGTGTTTCAAAGGTATCTCCAGGAACCAACGGATTGAAGTCCGTCACCTGACCAATCGGATTGAGGCCCTCTGTGAATGACACAGACACGTACGATGTCGGAGCTCCCGTGTCAAGTATGACATTTGCGGACTTCCCAGCCATGACCATTTCCATTGATATATAACCCATCCCCATCCTGGAAGGAAGGCGGGTCATGCCGTCAGTCGAGGGATTGAAGGAAAGTTTCCCTCCGGGAATGTCAATCTTCATTCCTAACCTGGAGATGAT
>DBWN01000158.1:0-1082 GCA_002308935.1 Bacteroidales bacterium UBA1237
CTCGCCATGCAGCTTACAGAAATCGTAAAGGATCCTTTTGATGCGAAGCATATCCCTATCACTGATCTCAAACTTAAAGAGGACAAGTATTTCCAGTTTGACATAAGGAGTACTGCGGATACCAAGGACGAGGATGATTCCACCAAAACCGTCAAAAAGGTGTTCCATTTCAAGTATGACATCTCTTCGAAGGAGCTTACAGTCGTGGATAAAAAGCCGAAGGACAAGTATCCCCGCTTCGCCAGTGTGTCTCCTGACGGAATGACCGGCGTATATGTGAAGAATTACAACCTTTGGGCGATGGACACCCTCAACATGCGCAAGGCTGTAAAGAATCCCAAGGACAGCACTATCGTTGAGAAGCAGCTCACCTTTGACGGGAAGGCCTCCTTCAGCTGGGGTGGAGGAAGCTATTCCGGAGATACTCAGAGGGATACGACTGCAAGGACTGGCGCCTCTATAGTGTGGAGCCCGGATTCGAAGCGTTTCGCGATCATGAAGTGGGACATGTCGAAAGTGAAGGAACTGTGGGTCATCAATGCTTTGAGCAACCCACGTCCTACCCTCGAGACCTACAAGTATCAAATGCCTGGAGAACCCGGGCCGATCGGATTCCTTTATGTTTTCAACGTGCAGGAAGGAACCTATAAGGGCATCAGCACCCATGCGTTCAAGGATCAGGACATGGAGTTCGAAAGGGCATGGCCTAAGAATGAGGATGCATACCGCGACTACAGGACTTCCGTTTGGCTTGGCGATGAGAACGGATTCTATCTGGGAAGGGTGAGCCGTGACCTCAAGAAGAGGGATTTCTGCTATGTGGATGTGAACTCGGATTCCACGCATGTCGTTATCAAGGAGAGGATGAACACCTATGTCGAGGACCGTTCCCACTTCATACTTAAGGGCAGTGGCAGGATCATCCATTGGTCCGAACGTAACGGTTGGGCTAACCTGTATTTGTATGAAAAGGACGGAACTCTGGTACGCAACATTACAGAAGGCGCCTTCCATGTCGAGCAGGTTCTAGCGGTGAATGAAGCTGCGGGCTACATAGTACTTAGCGCCTGCGGAGTGAATCC
>DBWN01000158.1:1266-7596 GCA_002308935.1 Bacteroidales bacterium UBA1237
GCCGGTTACAAGTTCCCTGAGAGATTCAAGGTCAAGGCCGCTGACGGCATCACCGATCTTTATGGTGCGATGTACAAGCCTTTCGATTTCGACTCGACAAAGGTTTATCCCATATGCGACTATGTTTATCCGGGTCCTCAGGTTGAAGCGAACAACATCTCCTGGAGCAAAGGCTTCACAAGGACTGACCGTCTGGCACAGCTGGGCTTCATAGTGGTCACCGTAGGTAACCGTGGAGGACATCCCAACCGTTCGAAATGGTATCATAACTACGGATACGGTGATCTTCGTGACTACGGTCTCGAGGACCAGAAGTATGCGATCCAACAGTTGGCGGCAAGGTATCCCTTCATCGATATCGACCGTGTCGGTATCCATGGTCACTCGGGCGGAGGATTCATGTCTACGGCAGCGATATTGACTTATCCTGATTTCTTCAAGGCAGCGGTTTCATGTGCAGGCAACCACGACAACAGTATCTACAACCGCTGGTGGAGTGAACAGCACCACGGAATCACGGAGAAGATAAACAACAGTGACACCACGTTTGTATATAAGATAGAAACCAACCAGGAGCTTGCGAAGAATCTCAAGGGACACCTTATGCTAATCCATGGTGACGTGGACAACAATGTCCATCCTTCGAACACCATCAGGGTAGTGAATGCCCTGATCAGGGCCAACAAGCGTTTCGATATGCTGATCCTTCCAGGACAGAGGCACAGTTTCGGAGACATGAACGAGTATTTCTTCTGGAGGATGGCTGATTACTACAGCGAGTGGCTGATGGGTTCGAGCAAACGGTCCGTGGTGGACATCAGCGAATTGAACAACGACTGACGGGCTACCGTCACCGTAAACACATACAACGATGAAAAGATTGTCATTCCTGGCCATGCTCGCCATTTTGGCGGCGATGGTGTTTTTGGCGGGTTGTAACCGTGAAACCAAACTCAAGACAAAGGTCTACGAAAAGAGTGTCGAGGCCAAGCTGAGCGAAGACACCGAGGACGCCATCTCGGTTAAAGTAAAGCTTGAGTATCCTGTTGAAGGGGCCGCTCCTGAAGTCCTTACAAAGATGACGGAAGCGATCATTGGCCACTCCGTAGGGAACATGGAAGGCGGAGTAGAGTCCAATATCGAGAAAGTCGTGAATGACTATGTCGATGTGACCGTCGAGGCTTACAAGGAGGCCTGCAACGAACTCATACGCATACGCGAGGAAGAGGAGGACGGAGTGTTCCAGGGTATGCTCAGTTGGGAGGATTACGTGGAAGGATACTTCGCCGGTTCATACAAGAACGCCATTTCCTATGTCGTTTATGCTTACAGCTATGATGGCGGTGCGCATGGTGATGAAGGTGAGTATGCGATGGTGTTTGACAAGAATACGGGCAATCTCTTGTCAGAAGGGGACTTCTTCGTTCCCGGATATGAGTATGACCTTTCCCAGATGCTTTCCGCTCACTTGCGCGAGTCTTTCGCGGACCCTTCGGACTACGAGTCTCTTTTCATGAAGGACATTGAGTCCAACGGCAACTTCCTGGTTTCGTCAGAAGGAGTCGTTTACATTTACAGCCCCTACGAGATCGGCCCCCATTCTTTGGGCACCATAAGGGTGACCATCCCTTGGGAGGAAGTGAACTCCATAGTGAAAGACAGTCCAACCACACGTATAGACTAATCCCGGATCCGTAATGGCAGCAAATCCACTAGCATCAAAAAAATGGATCGTCACCAGAGTCGACGGGAAGATCTCCGCTGTGTCCGTGGATTACCGGAACACGTCCAAGATTCTGGATTCAATCATCAGGATGTCTTCCACCAAGGTCAATGACATCTCCTGCACAAAAATCTCTCTGGACGAGCTGTTCGAGTTGTCCGAAAACACTCTTTGGGAAGATCTGAACCTTTTCGGCTCACCCTTCCAGATGAAAGTCTGGAAGACTCTCTTCCATATCACCCATCTGGATCCGGATGAGATAGGGCCCGCAGAGAATCCCGTGCCCAGGCTTCTCAGCTATACGGATATCGCTGAGCTCATGGGGAGGGCGCCTGCGTTGAGGAGCGTGGCTCATGCGATTGCCGAGAATGTATGCAATGTCATCATCCCCTGCCATCTTGTGATTCCGAAGGCTTCAATGGAAAGGGTCAGAGAACTTGAAGAGGAGTACAATCTTTTCAAGTGGAAGACTATGTACATGGTCGATGACAGGATTGACTATGGAGAGTATTCCCTTGGAGAGGATATGAAGCGCTTCCTTATAAGGGAACATCAGAGCAGGTACGCTCCTGAAATGGAGTAGCGGGGAAGCCCGATAAGGATATTGTTCATTAAAGATAGAGGAAGGCCCCTTTGCGAGGTCTTCCTCTTCGTAGATCAGCCTTTGTCAGCTCTCTATGCGCCCTTCACGATAGCCTTGCCTTCCTTGAAACGGATCTTGAACACGCATTTCTTCAAGTCACCGGAAGTGATGGTTATCTTGGCTTTTCCGTTTCCCTTTTTACGGATGCCGAAAGAGGCGAGTCCTCCGAAAGCCTTCAAAGCAGGGCTATGGAAGGAAACATGGCTTGTCGGGTCGCCGGCATCAGAGAAGACGAGCTCCGCAGGGCCTTTGATCGAAATCTCAATAAGATTGTCGGCTGTCGGGACAAGGTAGTCGTCATTGTCGGCGACTTTGGCGTCAATGAAGATGATCCCGTCTGAAGAGAGACTCTGCTTCTTTCCGATTCTGGAAGACTCCTTGTCTCCTCCGAAACCTTCTTCCGGGCCATGCCCGGTTTCTACAGCAGCGAGAACTTTTGCCGGTGAACCCGCGGTGTGTATTTCTTCAGTTGCCCAAACTTGCCCGTTTTTGTAAGCGACCACTTTGACAGTTCCGCTCTGATAGATGACATCATCCCATCTTAGCCGGTATTCGTACTCCCCTTTTGTTTTCATTCCTTGGGATACTCCGTTTATGAACAGTTCAGCACTGTCACCGGATGTGTAAACATGGACAGGTGTCACTTCTCCTTCCCTTCCGGGCCATGTCCAATGGGGGAGTATGTGCGCCATCGGCAGATCAGGACGCCATCTTGCCTGGTAAAGGTAGTACCTGTCTTTGGGGAATCCCGCCAAGTCGATTATTCCGAAATAGGAACTTCTGGACGGGATGACCATGTCGGCTTTTCCTTTGAGCTCCTCCAGTGCTTTCTGTATCTCCTCAATGGTATGGAAGTTCGTCAGGATTGACATGTCCTGCGTGAAAGGAGTGGGCTCTCCGAGATAGTCGAAACCGGTCCATACGAATTCTCCCGCGCACTCCTTCACCTGGTCTTCGAACATCCATTCCCTGTCAGGAGTCTGTGCCCAGGGAGGGAAGAAGAGGTCGTAAGAACTCATCTGGTATTCGCCCCGACCGTTACCGGACTCATCAAAAGGGAAAACGTAGTATCCTCTTGTGCTGATGGTGGAAGCTGTTTCACTTCCAAGGAAAGGCTGTTCGGGATTGGCGTCCCTGAAAGCAGCATATGCATGCGGCTTGTAATTGAATCCGTAGACGTCAATCGTATTGTGATAAGGCTGTGTGGAAGCCCACAGGTTGTCGTTTCCTGCGGTTGTGAGCCTGGTGGGATCTTCCCTGTGACAGATGTCCGTCAACCATTGTGCGAGATGCCATTTGTCAGCATAACCTTGTTCACCTACTTCGTTCCCGATGCTCCAAAGGATCACCGAAGGATGATTGCGGTCCCTGTGAATGAGGTCGACGAGATCCTTTTCTGCCCATTCGTCGAAAAGCTTCGCATATCCATATGGCTTCTTGGGTACGGTCCACGTGTCGGTTAGCTCATCCATTACCAGGAATCCCATGCTGTCGCACAGATCAAGCAACTCCGGAGCAGGGGGATTGTGGGAAGTCCTTATGGCGTTGCATCCCATGTCCTTCAGCATGTTCAGTCTCCTTCTCCAGGCGCCGTCATCCCAGACGGCACCGAGGGCACCGGCGTCATGATGAAGGCAGACTCCTTTGAGGAAGGTCTTTTCCCCGTTGAGGTAGAATCCGTCCGGCTTGAATTCAATTGTGCGGATTCCGAGGGGTGAATAGACGGTGTCAGAGTATTTGCCGTCATCGGAGGAAACGGTCGTGGTCACTTTGTACATCTGGGGAGAGTCGGGACTCCAGAGTATCGGAGACTTTATTAGAAGGGTGTCACTGACTTCTTTTAGTGGAATGATGTTCCCGATGCTCCTTTCCTGCTTCTGGACGATCTTTCCGCCGTATTCCACAGTGGTGAGAATCTTTCCTTTTACAGGGGATCCTGTATCATTTCTCAGGGTGGTGGTCACTATGACCGTGGCCGAACTGGCGGACACTTCAGGAGTGGTGACATATGTGCCCCAATGGTCGATTCCGACGGGGTCCGATTTCACGATCCACACGTTCCTGTACACACCGCCTCCGGGATACCATCTTGACGAACTGTCCGGATTGTCGAGAATGATTTCAATCTCGTTGTCTCCTTCAGCAATGCTTGGTGTCAGGTCTACCCTGAACGAGGCGTATCCGTATGGCCTCTCTCCTGCAAACTCCCCATTGCAGTATACTTTGGCATAAGCCATAGCGCCGTCTACATCAAGATAGAATCTCTTGCCTTTACGGTAATCGTCCCTGCTGACTGAAAGGCTCTTCCGGTATGATGCTTTGCCCCACCAGGGCAGTTTGCCGGTTTCTCCGGCATAAATCTGCTGGAAATTTCCGTCAACTCCCCAGTCATGAGGGATGTTGACGTACCTTCCTCTGAAAGAAGCGTCCGGAAGATTTCCGTTTCCGTCTATGTCGGAAGGTGATGTCGGGCTGGAGAACAGCCATTTCTCCCCGAAGTTTTCCCGGGATGCCGGTTGAGCGGACAAGCCGCTTGTCATTAACGCCCCTATGACAAGGGCCAAAATCTTACGAGTGTTCGTCATATTGTTCCAGTTGGTCTGAATAGTTTTTGTCATTTGTTCTTTTTCAGTGATACAAGGATATTGATACGCCCTCCTGGAGGAAGGCTGAATGTGAATCCTACAATGGACTTCCCGGGATTGGGGGCGTCATAATCCGTCCCGCTTTCCGCGTTTTGGGCGAAGGGTTCGGCATGCAGTTCTTCTTGAGGACCGTATCCGGGCAGGGATGAAATGGAAAGAGTTCTCGAATGGGTGCCGCTTTCAAGAACAATGTCCCCTTCATCAGTCAGCTTCGGCGTGGCTTCCGTGCACATCTGCCACCTGAAAAGGCTTTCCTTGTTCCCGTTCACGAGGCTGTCCCTTATATAAAGGTCGTCCTCAGAATCAAGGGTGGCTTTCCTGTAGAAAGTGTCAAGGTCATTCATGTAGAACAGCCCAAGAGGCAGTTCCGCGCCCTTGCATCCCGGCTCTTTCCAGGTCCTTTCTATTTTAAGGAATGAATCCACTTCGGGGATTTTGCCGTCGATGGTGATGATGTTGTGGGAGAACGGCCCGGTTCTGTAGACTTTCCATCTGTCGCTCTTTTGCTTGGTGTTCCAGATATCCAGGCCGAGAGATTCAAGGGAATTGTAATTCTGCATCCCAAGGTCCACTGCCCATCCTATGCCGTCGCTCTCGAAAAAGAAAGAACCCGCGTCGCAGTGGGAATGGCTGGAAGTGGCCTGCCCGCCTTTGATGGCGAAGTATGTGTCGTTCCGGTCATCCCATCCGCTCCTGTAGATGAACAGCGGAGTCTGTCCGCCGCATTCGTAGAAATGATCTTCGGGAGTGGGAATCCGTGACAAGTCGACACCTTTTTCGGACAGTGAAGCGCCCCAGATCATGAATAGCGGGAGCAGCCTCTCTTCGGTGAAGCGGCTGAATCCTGACTTCTGCATGATGCTGATTTCCGGGCGGAGCGGAGAGATGTCCCCGGTCTTAAGGGCCATCCATGCCTGCATATATTGGGCGCTTGCTCCTTCGGAACAGTCTCCGAAATTGTAACTTTTAAGCGCCGGGGTGCTCATCATCATCATGAAACGCGATGAGTTCAGGAATCCTTCTTTCCCTTCGAGAATGCCTCCGTCCGTGCCATATGCGCTTTCCAGAGCGGCAGCCATGAGAATCTGGAATGAAGTTCCGTATCCCCAATAGTTGTACCCTTCGGCGTAACATCCTTCAGGGGAGTAATTGTTGTCCAGAGAAAGGTGGATCGTCTGGATAGCGCGGGTAAGAATCCGACCGGATTCGAACGGCATCTCGTCCGCTACGGCTATCGCAGCTGCACTGAGGCCACCGTTGCATACTTGGTTCCAGTTGATGGGACTGTCATAGAACCATGCCCACTCTTCGTTTTTCGA
>DBWN01000158.1:7654-9068 GCA_002308935.1 Bacteroidales bacterium UBA1237
AACCAGTCATAGCCGATACCGACGGCAAGGGCCATTTCACCAATATCGAGGAAGTGGTAAGGATTCCAGTCGCGGAAAGAACATACCGCTTTCATTTCTTCTATGGCTCTTCGGGCGTACTTCTCATTCCCATGTACCCTGTATCCGTATGAAAGATAGAAGATCCTTTTAATGGCCTCGCGTGAGGTCTGGAGGAGACGTCTTCCTATCATGACTCTGTCAAGTGGTTGGAGGCCGAGCACTTCGTCGCAATATGAAACTATCACGCTGTCCACACTTCGAAGAATCCGGTCTTCAGATATGGCTTTCCTGACGGAGTCCTCCTCCCCCTTCAACATGAACAGTCTTGGATGCTCCACGGGATCCGGAAGCATTGTCTTCGGCAGTTCTTGCGAACTGGCCTGAACCGGCAAAAGCAGAGGGACCAGGACAATCAGGTTTATGAAGAAACGCCTCATATCTGAAAACATGTGAATCATTTGCCCGTCAGCCTCAGAATGGCCTCCAAAAAGTAGTAGTCTGCATAAGAAAGGGGCACATCTATCTCCGTCCCGCCCGGAATGTTGCCGACAGAATGCTTCAGCAGGAATCCTCCGTTGGTGCCCGGCATGGCCAGATAATCAGGTGAGGCAAGAACTGTCACTTGCTTGACAGACATCTCCAGGCAGTTCTTGGACAACGCCCTGTCTTTTGTCAGTGAGGAAAGTTCGGCGAAAGCTGAAGCCATGATTGCGCCGGCGGATGCGTCTCGCAGGGCTTCAGGAATCGACGGGTCGTCGAAATCCCAATAAGGTATACCATCTTCTGGAAGTTTTCCGAGAAGCATTCGGGCAATTCCTGATGCGGCCTCCAGGAACAACTGTGCCTCTTCAGCCATCTGGTCGAAGAGCAGTTCCCTTGTCATCATCGTATATCCGTAAAGTGCCCATGCCTGACCTCTTGCCCAACTGGATGAATCTGCATAGCCCTGCACTGTCATTTTCCGCAGAACATGTCCGTCCGAGGGATCGTAATCCACCAGATGGAAAGTGGACCAGTCATCCCTGAAATGGTTTTTCAGTGTGGTCTTGGCGTGCTGTATGGCTATCTGCCGTATACGCATTCCCTCGTCTCCCCCGATCAATCTCGCACCGGCCATCAGGAGTTCAAGGTTCATCATGTTGTCGATAATGACAGGGTAGGACCACCGGTCACCGTCCCAGCTCCTTATCGTTCCTGTCGTCTCAGAATAACGGGAGGCGAGCTTTCTGGCGGCAGCCCTGATAGTAGGAGTGTATGTGTTGTCTCCGGTAAGCCGGTAACCGTTCCCGAAGCTCGACATTATCTGGAATCCGATGTCATGGTCGGTATCTCTTCCGATAAGGGCGAACAGTTTACGGGTATGCATATCCGCGAGTTCCCTCATTGTGGAATC
>DBWN01000158.1:9211-9763 GCA_002308935.1 Bacteroidales bacterium UBA1237
AACACCCTTGAAGGAATATCCCCAAGGTCTGCCTTTGCTGCAGGAGCGTTCCCGCTGCTGCATGAAAGTGCCAAAGCCATCAGTATCAGTATGAATTTTCTCATCGGATCAATGCGGAACGATTGACCGCTAAGTTACAAAAAAACTCACTATTTGAAGCCTTGCCGGTCAACTTGGAACGAGTGATTCCCAGGGGTGTTGATAAAATGCTAAAAACGTTCAAATTAAGCGATTACATTGTTGAAAACTTTGTGGAATCAAAAATAATGCGTATATTTGCGGTCCCCTAAAAATGGGGATTGAAACATAAATTAAAGATTTACAAACATTTATGCCAACAATTCAACAATTAGTTCGCAAAGGACGCGAGAGCATTGAAGTAAAGAGCAAGTCTCGCGCGCTGGATGCGTGCCCTCAGAAGAGGGGTGTTTGCGTACGTGTGTATACGACTACACCTAAGAAACCTAACTCAGCAATGCGTAAGGTTGCCCGTGTACGCCTCACCAACTCAAAAGAGGTCAACGCATACATCCCGGGCGAAGGTCACAACCT
>DBWN01000197.1 GCA_002308935.1 Bacteroidales bacterium UBA1237
ATTTGCCGGGATTCCGACACATCTGGCTCTCCCATCTTCATGCAGGAGACCGAGACGCAGCAGATAACCGCGAGAGACAGCAGAACGCTATTACCTTTAAGGGTCATGAACAAAGGGGGATCAATACTAACTGAAATTAACCGGGACGTCGTTCTCGCCCCAAGGGGTGACCTCAATGGAGAAGACGATGTCCTTCACGTCATTAGACGGATCGGGGATGTTGGAATCATCATTTTGTCCGTCACCATCAGTATCAGGAAGGATGAAGTTGTTATTCTGTCCCTGGACCAGGGTGACAACGGCGTTCTTCGAATACTCCTTGGAGAAATCACCCTTACTAATGGTGTAGGTAGCGGTCAGGGTGTAGTTCCCGGGAACGAGCCAGAGGTCATTATCCGTCGATTTAACAGCCCCTCCGGCTGTCGCGATATCGAGGCCGGCAGTCGCCGTTCCGAAAATAAAGACAGCTGCAGAGGCGCTGCCACGTGCCCAACTGCCCGCCTTGATATTGTAGGTCCCGCTGTAGATCGGTTCCAGGGAAACCCTGAGGTTGGAGACCGTGTAGCCTTCCGGGGCCTTCATCTCGACCGTTCCTACTTGACAGAGGATATGCTCGAAGGTCAAGCTGTTGATGGTCATATAGGAGGCACTCTCTTTCTTAGCGACCACGACGTCGGTATCGGCATTAGCGATGGCAACGGTAGTCCCAGACGCGCTGAAAGTCAAGGCGGCGTTAGAAGCGTAGAAGTTCCAGGACACTTCTTCTGCCGGCCAGTACTTGCCGCCCGTGAAGTTGCCGCCAGGAGAGCCTGAGAATACACCGTTGTCCCAAATAAGCGTATGGGTGGAGGTACCGGAGGTGGCGACCACATTGAACGTGGTCAGGTTGGCAGATGTGACTTCGCTCACGTTAGTGCCACGGGTTTTAGGATCCTTCGTAGTGAAGACGATTTCGTTAGAATCGTAATCAGCGGCAACGGGAATGTCAACTTTGTTGCAAGCTACTGCAGCTAAAAGAGCGATTAGTGAATATTTGGTAATTCTATTCATAATCCGTACATATTCATCCATTAAAACTGTGCGTCTACGTGGTTTTCTACCCAAGGGGTGACCGTAATGCCGATGGTAATTTCGGACATATCATCTGGCGTGGGGATATTCGATATGTCCTTACCTGTAGTCCCGTCAACGAGCGGACCGATGTTGTTATTCCTTCCCTGAAGGAGCATCACGGTGCAGGTCTTGGTGAATGCGTTGGAGTAGTCACCCTTGGAAATGGTATAGGTAGCCGTAAGGACATATTCACCCGGAAGTAGCCAAAGGTCATTGTCGGGGCCGGTATATGTCTCGTTATTGGCTTCCGTGGAAACGGTCACGCCAGCGGAGGCATTGCCGAGAATATACGTGACATCCTGCTCCTCGCCCCTGGCGGTCCATTGTCCACTTTTAAGATTGTAAGTTCCGCCAATTCTCGGTATAATCGACACCTTCATATCGGTAACGGCATAACCCTCCGGTGCCTTCATGCCGACTGTGCCAACTTGGGCGAAGATATGCCCCATTTCCAGGGCATTCTGTTGCTGGAAGGTAGGATTGGCCAGATAGGAGACGACGATATCAGTACTAGCGTCGGAAGGTGAAACTGTCGCGCCAGAGGAAGTATGGGCCATCTCGGTGTTTGCTGCATAGAAATGATAGCCCGGATCTGTTGCAGGCCAGTATTTGCCGCCTTTCCAGGTAGAACCATCCTTCTCGAAAAGGGCGCTGGTAAAGACAGTTGTTTCTGAAGAAGAACCAGTCGTGGCGCTTACATGGATTGATGTGATATTGGCTGTAGTAACAGGCGTTGCACCGCGTGTTCCGACAGCTGCGGCGAAATCACCGCCCATGATAAAAGAAATCTCATTTCCCGCACAAGATGCCGGCCCGTCAGGGTTGTCTTCTTTGCTGCAGGCGACCAGTGCAACCAATGCGGTGGCAAAGTAAAACAGTGTTTTTTTCATGGCGTTCGATACTGTTAGATGGTTATGACTCCTCCATCCACAAGGACGACCTCCCAGTCGCTGACTGTGATGGTTACATGCGTTTCTCCGGTCTCGATTGGCTTGTAAGGCTCGTCACCCGGCAGACGTGTGATGCGGACTTCTTTGATCTGATAAGTCTTGTTGCGCTCAAGGGGAGGGAGGACAATGGGGTAGTAACCTTTAATACCCTCGGTGTCAGAACTACCCTGAAACATCCTTGCCTCTAAGACGAGCATCGTCCCGCGAGGAGACCATTCCGGCGCATAGGTATCCGGAGAACCAGCTTGTGGGTAAGGATTTGGGTAGGCATAGAACACATGCTCCCTGGTATAGGAGTTATCTGTGACTACCGTAACGCCTTCGGCAAGGCCGTGCGTTACGGCATCATAGGCCTCATCCTCATCAACAGGCGCCCCGTTTTTCGCATAGACGTTGTTGCGAATGATGGCATTGTCCAAAGCATCACTGAGCAGCGCGTCATATGCGGCATCAACATGACCGGACTTGTTTACCCATGCAATCGGATCGCCGCTAACGTCATACCTGTTCCCGGCAGCCACATTGATCAGATACATTTTTTCGATTTTCACGGAGTAGTCTTTGCGGTAGTCTTTCAGCGAGGTCGAAACCTTATCGATGGAAATGCGGGAGACGATACGCTTAACTGTGATAGGTACGTTGCTGCCATCAACTAACTCCTGCGTCACGCTCCCTGTCATGACGAAGGAATCCCTGGAATTGTCTTCGAGACGGGTCTCCGCTGCCTCCAATGAGGAAAGTTTCATGACACCGGAAAGGTCCGGGGCGTTTACGACCGCCCATATAGTACGCTCGCCGGAGGTGGCGGGGACTGTGGCTTGCAGGGATTGGGAGACAGTGCGGTAGGCTTCCCTGTCGTCGCCCTTGAAAACAAAGATCTGCAAGGTGTTTACCTTCGATTCATCAGAGTAGCTGACGCCAGTCACCCGCGTCATTCGGTCGTTATCAATCCGCACTGTCACTTCGACCGGAAGGCCGTCCTGAACTGCTTCAACTAGCCCGGACTCCCGCTGACACGAGGTCATAGCAAGTGCCGTGCAGGCGCTCAATAATAATGTAGTTTTTTTAATAATATCCATCATTTATCTATTACATTCCAAATGAAATGTCTTCGTCATCTTGACGGGGCTCTCATGGACAACACGTAAATAGTTCCCTAAAAGATATAGGTTAGGGATATAAATACGTCATCCGGAAGGATGAAGAACTTCTGCCCCTGATCCACAATGCTGCCGCAGTTCGTGCAACGGTACTCCGTATATTTCTTATAGCCAGACCACATGCCCACACCGAACTCGATATTCCAGTTTCGATGCAGCATCTTAGTGTATCCGATACCGATACCAGCCCCAAATGCATCTCCTTCTTCCGCTGAATGTCGAATGAGTCCGCCTCGATTATACTCCATATACTGCGTCCGGAGATATCCCCACCAGCCGGAATAGACGTACCAAGGCCAATATCTTACGTCGATGGCATAAGCTTGCTTGCGGTTTTCGAACTGCTGTTCTGCATCGCCATCCAGGTCAGTAAAACGATTCTCAGGATTGCCTTTATGAAATGTCCAGTTGTTATAACGGAAACCTGTATGGACGGAGAAGTGTTGAGCGATAGCAACGCTAGCCTCTGCATTTGTCGTTCCAAGATTGGCCCATTCAACCAGATTCGTAGATATAGAAAAACGCTGAGCATACAGGTCTCCGCTTAGAAACAAAGATACTGATATAAAGATAATTAAAGCAAAAGCACTTCTCATTTCAAGCGATTAGAACTGATTAAAAACCTAACGTTGGCCATACTATACGCTTATGAAAGCTTCTAATAAACCTACTAAAAAAGCGAAAAGACTATCATCAAAAAATGTCTGCCAGAGGTGGTTGTTGGCCATCCTCTGACAGACGCAAAGATAGGAAGAATTAAACGATTCACAAAGGCTAGAACAGCATGTAAAGCGGATATACGCAGAATCCTGAACAGGCCTTGACACCCATGAAGGTTCCCAGTTTGTTGGCGGTGAGCCATTCCCCGACACCTGGGAGGTTGTTCTCGTCCAGGAAGGCAAGCTGGCTTGATTGCATGGGATGGTCGAGGTTCACCGTCACATCTGCATAGTATTCCCCATCCTCCGTTACCATGAGGACGGCGACGGTGCCGTTAAGGTACTCTTCCCTTCGGAGGAGTACCCTGACACCGTTGAACGTGTATGACTTCATATCGCTTCAACCTTGTTTGCAAAGACCTCGACATAATCCCTGTCCTTTCCTTCAGCATCGACGTATCTCCGCATACGGAGCCTTCCCTGGACATGGAGCTGTGCTCCTTTCTGGATGATGTCCATGTCGGGACA
>DBWN01000182.1 GCA_002308935.1 Bacteroidales bacterium UBA1237
CTGTTAATCAGTCTTTCCAAACACCCTCTTTTCTGTTTAGGACTTACTTGTCCACGCCGAACTTCATCCTGAACGTCAGGGAGTCGACAGGCTTTTCTCCATATAAGGATCCGGCCTCATGGAAACCGTAGATGAAGTCGATCTGGTTGCCGCGGTATGCAACCGAAAGACCGAACTCGGGATAACCGTATTTGTATGCGGCCTTCAGGCTGACGATGTTGTGGATATCTAACTTGACCGAAGCATTGACGTACTTGAAGAACTCAAGCATCGGACTCTCCTTCTCCAACTCGTTCCTGAAGAAAAGATTGATGTCGGTGAACTCAAGAGCCATGACAGGGTTGTAGTTGCCGAGTCTCGGGTTGTAGACTACTGATGTGCTGAATGTCCAAGGCGTGTAGAGGAGATACCTGCCATATCCATGGTTGAAGGAAGCGGCATCACCAATATTGTCGTAGGTTCTCATGTAGTAGTAGCCGTTGATGTTGTTCAGCATGGCGCTGACGGTAAGCCTCTGGTCCATGAAGCCCAATGTAGCAGCTATATCTAACGGCATCGCAAGACCGCTTCTGGTCTGCAGATTCTCAAAACCCCTGGTCTTGTTGATGAGGTCGGCAGCAGTATCAAGATTCAGCTGTAACATGTAAAGCTTTTCAGAAAAATGAATTGTCGCACCGACATCAAACGTCAGGGAGGAAGTGTCGACCACTCTCCTACCATAACCGAATGAAAGAGCTGCATCCACAACCGGCAGATATCCGTTTCCGAGAATCGAATTGTTGTTCTGGCCGGCATCTGCATTCTCATCGATCATCGGCATTGACTTTGCATCAACCGTGACATTGATTCCGAAGCCGTAGTTCCCCACCTGGGCACCCACGCTGAAATCAGCGGAAATAATGTCGTTGTTTCCTGATCCGACTTCCGTCGCAAGTCCCAGAACGTAATTTATCCAGTTCTTCTTGTCCCAGTGGAACTTGGTCAAGTGCGAAAAAGACTCAGCCACACTTCTGTTCTGAAGCGCATCGGAGAAGTTGAAGGACGAGGAACCCAGCACACCCTGGATTCTTAGCCTGTCCGTCGCAAAGTCAGAAGGGTTTCTAAATAGACTATAATTCAATCCATCATAATAATTTGAATCTGAAGGTCTGTATCCCTTGTTCGTGACTCCGGCATAGGAGCCGTCATCGGTTGCACCCTGAGCGAAGACGAGGGAGAGAACGAAAACCAAAGCAAAAACAACTGAAACTGTCTTTTTCATCTTTCCCCTCCTCAGATCAAGCTGGCAGCAATGCCGGAAACATCGACACCGAAGTCATAGATGTAGCCTATTGCAGAAAGGTCTGCCATGGCTCTGTCCAACTCAGACACGCAATTCTTAAACAGCCAGTCGGCAGTCAGATGGTCGTAATCTCCGGGGAAAGCCTGACTATACTTCTTCAGAACTCTGGCGGTGGTGTCGACAAGGTCATATACGATGTAGAATGCGAGTTTATCACCTACGGTAGGATCCATTCTTTTTCCAACATACTTTTCGATGCTTTCAGGAATGTACTTCAGATGATTGATGTTGAATTGAGACTGTCCGCCTCCACCCTCCATCAACTTCTTCACAAAACCGAAATTGGTCATGGCGATATTTCCGGCTCTGCCAATCAAAGCCAGAATATCGCTCTCATGGAACGGGAACGGAACATCATACGCATACAATTTCGTGACATCAAAACCGGGCACCATGGAGATTAGATTGGCTGGAAGTGCGGAACAATTGATCAGCTCCTTCATTGCCTTGTGACCGGACCAGTCGATGGTCTTTCCTTTGTAGGGCTTCTTTACACCGTCGTAATCCTTGTACAAAGTATCCAGAGCAGCTCTGATCTTGGCATCTGAAGCACTGGAACCCTTTGCTGCAAGAATCTTGTCAACAACATCCTTCATCAAGGCAGAGAATTCATCTGAGAAGCCTCCGCCGTTGAGCATCACGACGCCCTCGATCTTTTCATCGGCACCTTCGCCGGTCCTGCTGACTCCGTCAAAAGAAAGCAGAGCTTCCAGCTTCTCTGTAAAATCATCCACAGACTTGGCGGCATCATCGGCCAATTTGACGCCCACACCACCCAAGGAGGCGTCTCCCAACTTGCCCATCGCCTTTCCGGTTCTCATAATGCTGTCAGCACTGCAGCCAGCAACCAGAGCCAGTACAAGCACCGCACATATGACAATAATGGATTTCCTCACTGTCTTTTCCTCCGAATCCCTACCCCATGCATCATATAACATGACAAATATAATTCACTTTAGTAAAGATGTCGACAGAGACATTCATACAAAGAGAAAAATCGAATAAAGGGGTTTCTCACACCAATTCGACGTAAAGGGCGAACTTCAGATCCTTATTCAGTCCCAAACCGATGACCATATCACCCACCGGAGTGCTGAAACCATATCCCGCCGATGCACCAAGATCCCACATTCCGGAAGAGAAACAGTCGGAGAACGGAACCTGGGAACCATAGGGCTCTCCTATCACTCCGAAGATATTGGAGGACCTCACTCCTCCCCTGACGACAACAGAAATGTAGTCCGTGAGGATTCTGCTGTTCAGGAAGAACCTGACACCCACACCGCTGCTTATGAAGCTGTTGCAGTACGTACCGTAAGCATATCCAGGCATCCCCTTCCATCCACCGTATTTCGCATAGCTGTCGCGCAGGGCCAGATGGTCGGAAGATGTGAAAGCCTTGGTCTCGATCCACAACGAGATTTTTTCCGAAAGACGGAACAGCTTCTCACCTTCGAATCCGAACTTGTAACCCCACCTCGAGGCACCTACGTCATAGCCCGCCCTCGCCAGAATGTCGAGCCTTCCTCCTTCCATCTGGAACAGGCCGGCCTTGTAGCCAGGACTGTAGACAAAATCGGCATTTACAGACGGGATGAATAGATATTCCTTTTTGACATCGCTCTCATCAAGCAGGGCCCATTTATTGTCCACGGATGCGAAGA
>DBWN01000258.1:0-997 GCA_002308935.1 Bacteroidales bacterium UBA1237
GGCAAATACCTTGTCACAAAGGTCACCGACAAAGCTTTCTTCGGGGAAGACCTCCAGTACGTGGGCGTTTTCAACCGAGGAGACGAAAGGACTATATACAACGTCATCTACAGGGACGGAAAGAGCACGACCTATTACGCAAAGAGGTTCGCCATCACTTCCATCAACAGGGACAAGGAATACGACCTCACCACCGGAAAGCCCGGCAGCCAGATAATGTGGTTCACCGCCAACCATAACGGTGAAGCCGAGACGGTGAAGATAATCCTGAGGCAGAAATCCACTCTCAAGAAGACTGTCCTCGAATACGATTTCTCCACTCTGGCCATAAAAGGCAAGGGAACAAGGGGCAACCTTGTAACCAAGCATGCCGTGAACCGTGTGCAGCTGAAGAGCAAGGGAATCTCCACAATAGCAGGAAAGGACATCTGGTACGATGCCGACATCCAGAGGCTGAACGAGGACTCCCGTGGCCTGTATCTGGGTCAGTTCGACACAGAAGACAAGGTGCTCGCCATCTTCAAGAACGGCACATACTACACCACTTCGTTCGACCTGAGCAACCGCTACCAGGGAGACGTCTTCAAGATAGAGAAACTCGACGAAGACAAGACTTACACAGCCCTGTATTGGGATGCTTCAGTCAAGGCTTTCTATGTCAAGAGGTTCTCCTTCTCACAGAGTGACAACCAGCCGGTATCATTCATTTCTGAGGCCAAGGGATCATACCTGGTCGATATGAGTGACGACCTGCATCCCCAGTTCGAAGTCACCTTCGGAGGAAAATACTCCTCAAGGTCTCCTGAAACCTTCGACGCCGAAGAATTCATCGCGAAGAAGGGAATCGCGGCCAAAGGCAAGAAATGCCATCAGTACGACCTTAAGAGCGTATGTTTCGTTGAGCCTCTCCACAAGCCGGAGGACGATATCCCCGAGGAACCGGAAACTGATCCGGATGACTCCGGAGCTGATACCCCGGAGACCGCTCCAGAGAAGG
>DBWN01000258.1:1028-3160 GCA_002308935.1 Bacteroidales bacterium UBA1237
GTTACGGAATCCCAGGACAAGCAAGAACCGGAGCCCGAAGCGATAGATCTTCTTGGGCCCGAGGAAGTGCAAGCCGCTCCAGCACCCGAAGTGCAGGAAGAGCCAAAAGCGTTCGAAGAACCGTCATCGGATGACGATGTCATCGAATTGGACCTCATAGATCCTTCCACGGTTACTACACCGAAAGAGGAGCTCCCCAAGAAAAAGAAATCCTCACCCAAGAAAAAGGACAAGATAAAAGGGGCATCGGCAGGTGATGTGGTCGATCTGGGAAGTGACGACATTCCGGATGACGAGCCCACGCTCTTCGACATCTTCTAGATTATTGAACCAGCCCCGGATATTTTCCGGGGCATGACTTTTATGGCATGACCATCTCTCTGACAGGATTCATGGGCTCTGGAAAGAGCAGCGTCGGGAAGGAACTCGCTTCCATTCTCGGCTGCCCCCTCATTGACCTTGATTCCCATATTGAGGACAAGGTCGGGGAAAGCATACCCGAGGTCTTCGCGAGAGGTGGGGAAAGCCTTTTCCGGGAAATCGAATCCGCTTCACTAAGGGAAGTCCTCTCTTTAGAAGAGGCGGATTCCGTAAGGATTCTTTCTCTTGGCGGCGGGACCTTGGAGAAGGAGGAGAACGCCCTCCTTGTCAAGGAAAAGACAACATGCATCTATCTGAAGGCAAGCGTGGATACCCTGGTCTCAAACCTTGAGAACGACTTTGAAGGAAGACCCATGCTGAATGGGACAGATCTCAGAGGAAGAATCGTTGACCTTATGTCAAGAAGAGAAGATTCATACCAGGGATGCGCTTCGTTTGTAGTAGAGATTGACGGAAAGTCATTCATGGAAGTCGCACAAGAGATCATTTCACTCCTTGAATAGCAAAACGCCGCCCTGGAAAGGCAGCGGAAAAGAAAAGTGCACGGGGATTTCCTAGATGAAGTCCTCGTGTTCCCTTATATCCTTAAGACGGAGCTGGATATTTGAATTGCCCCTATAATAGTTCTCGACGATGGAGTAGCAGATATCGACCGGATTGCCGTTCTTGATATGGTCGAAATGCTCCGACATATTGAACCCTATCGCTGAAATCTGCCTCGTGTTCCCGGGATCCTGGATGAGTTCCAACTTGAGATGCTGTCCCGCAGGTCCCACTTTCCTTCCCGTACCGTAATCATACACGTTCTCTGTAAGGAATACAGGGGTACTGTTGCCAGGACCGAACGGCTGGAACTGCTTGAGTATCCTGAAGAACTTGGGCGTAATCTGTACGAAATCAAGCTTAGAGTCGACATCGATAATGGGAGTGCTCATGTCCATTGTCAGATGCTCACTGACCCACTTCTCCATACGCCTTGCGAACTCGGGAAGGTTCTCCTCCTTCATCGTAAGGCCTGCAGCATAGATATGGCCGCCGAAGTTTTCCAGAAGGTCAGCGCACTGCTCGATTGAACTGTACAGGTCGAACCCCCTTACACTTCTTGCCGATCCGGTCACAAAACCGTTCGATTGGGTGAGAACGAATGTCGGCTTGTAGAAAGCCTCCACAAGGCGCGAAGCGACTATTCCGACAACGCCTTTGTTCCATGAAGGGCTGTATACGATGGTCGTATGTTCACTGGCAAGGCACCTGCCGTCTTCAACCATCTGGAGAGCCTCCTTGGTGATTTCACGGTCGATGGATTTGCGCTCGTTGTTGTTGTCGTTGATCTGGTTACCGATGGCTGCGGCGCTTACCGCATCCTCCGATGTCAGAAGCTCGACGGCGAGCCGTCCGGTCTCCATTCTGCCTGCGGCATTGATTCTCGGACCTATCTTGAAAACAATATCGTCAATGGTGACATGCGAAGGCTCGAGATTGGCGAGATCTATTATCGCCTTGAGTCCCTCCCTGGGGCTCTCGTTCAGTCTTTTCAGCCCGAAATGTGAAAGGACCCTGTTCTCGCCGGTCACGGACACAAGGTCGGAAGCTATCGATACGACCAGAAGGTCAAGAAGGGGCAACAGTTCCTCGAAAGGAATGCCGTACCTCTGGCCATACGCCTGTACCAGTTTGAATCCCACTCCGCAACCGGAAAGGTCATCGAAAGGATAATGACAATCTTCCCTTTTGGGGTCAAGCACGGCTGC
>DBWN01000111.1 GCA_002308935.1 Bacteroidales bacterium UBA1237
GGAAGATGCGCGAGGTTGCCTCCTTTCACCGGTTCCATCACAATGACTGGTTTCCCGTGCTTTTTGCACACTTCATAACATAGTCCGCTCTGGACTCCCGGATCGTTAAAGTCGATGTAGTTCAGCTGAATCTGCACGAACTCCATCTGGGGATATTCGGTGAGGATGCGGTCAAGGACCTCCGCCTTGTCATGGAAAGAAAGACCGACATGACGTATCTTTCCTTCGGCCTTCAGTTCAAGGGCCGTCTCGTAGGCCTTGCACGCCTTGAAATCCGCGAAGAAGTTCTCGTTCTGGGAGTGCATCAGATAAAAGTCGAAATACTCCACTCCACAGGCATCGAGCTGTATCCGGAAGAATTCCCTGATACCTTCAGGGGTCTGCTTGAAAAGACCGTGGGTGAGTTTGTCGGCGAGAAGGTACTTCTCCCTCGGATAACGTGATGTGAGGCATTCCTTGAGGGCGGTTTCGCTCTTTCCTTCAAGGTAACCGTGAGCCGTGTCAAAGTAATTGAGTCCCGATTGAAGGAAAAGGTCCACCATCCTGGAGGTCTCTTCTGTGTCGACTGCGCCTTTTTTCATAGGGAGTCTCATGCAACCGAAACCGAACCGTCCCTTGATTTCAGGGAAGAAAGGGTTTTCCTGTATGAGATTGTCTTTCGTTGAATCCATGGTTAATCAGTTTTGTGGTGTATGCAAATATAACCGAAAAAACGGTTGACGGAGTATCGTCTATCAGGAAAAACGTCCTTCAAATGTCTCAGAGGGACTTTCTGAGAGTGAGGCTATGGTCAATGCAGGAAGGGAACTCCTCGGGATAATGCGTGACCATGACAAGGGTCCTGGAAGGGTCTTCCTTGCAGTAATCATCTATTATCCCCCTGACCTTCACTCTGTTCGCTGCGTCAAGTCCATGGAGGGGTTCATCGAGGATAAGGAGCGGAGGGTTCTTCACGAAAGCCCTGCAGACGAGGCATATCCTCTGCTGGGCGCTGTCCATCCTGAGGAACGGTACATCAGCAAGATCCGTTATGCCGAAGACTTCCATCCAGCGTAGACACTCCTCTTTCTGTTCGGGAGTCATCCGGCTAAGGCTGGCTCCGGTGTCGGTAAGTCCGCTTGCTACCGCTCCCAGACCGTTTTCTGTGGAACGGAAAGCACGGTGCATCTCAGGGCTGACGTAGCCGATCTTCCGCTTTATGTCCCATATGCTCTCCCCTGTTCCCCTTTTTCTTCCGAACAGGCTTATGTCACATGCATACGCCATCGGATTGTCAGCGCACACCAGACTCAAGAGCGTGCTTTTGCCGCATCCGTTCTCTCCGGTTAGAGCCCAATGCTCGCCTTCCCTTACAGTCCAGTTGAGATCCCTGAGGATCGTCCTTTCTCCGTATCTTACGGTCACTCCTTTGAAGCGTACGACTTCAGGAGGAAGGAAAGTGCGGCGGTATTCCTCCAGAGAGTATTTGCAGACGGGAAGTCCTCCTGATACTGTCACGACATGCGTCATGAAATCAGGGATCTCGTCCGCCCTTGAAAGCACCAGTACGACAGTACGGGTCCGGGAGAGTTCTTCAAGTATATTGGTAAGCAGATCCCTTGTTCCGGGGTCAAGACCGATGTAAGGATACTCGATGACAAGAGCCTCCGGAGAAGAGAGAAGAGCTCTAGTTATCCGTAGCTTTCGCATCTCTCCGCTGGAATATGTGATGAGAGGCTTGTCCATCACCGGTTCAAGGCCGAAAAGGCGGGTGTACTTATGGAAGGCGGCCATGGCGGATTCCTGGTCAGCACAGCCCGACACTGAACGCATGAGGCGTTCCCGACCAGTGGGCTCGTCGTCGTCCATCATCCCGTGGTTCCACCTAAGCTGATGGAAGTATTCCTTGTCCGCGGCGGCACCATATGAATCCCTGAACCTCAGGAGCGATACTTTTCCCGAGTACGCCAGTGCAAGATAAGAGGCAAGTTCCTCCTTCCCGGATCCGTCAGGCCCAAGAAGGACAGCGTGTTCACCGGAGGAGATGCGTATGCCTTTTATGTCAAGTTCCAGCATGGGTGGAGCTTTGGAAGGATTCCACTAATATTCGTCCCAGGACTTTATCTGGATGTCGTCCATGTCCATGGTGCAGAAAGCCTTTATGAAGGCAACAGCGAGACGAGCGTTCGTGAACAGAGGAATGTTGAAGTCGATGGCGTTCCTCCTAAGGATGTAACCGTTGTTGAGCTCGAGTCCGGAGAAGTTCTTGGGGATGTTGATCACCATGTCGACTTCCTTGTTCTGGATCATGTCGAGAGCCGGACGGTAACGGCTGAAGTTGGGGTTGTCCTTCTCCGAAGGCCACAGCACCCTTGTACAAGGTATGCTGTTCTCAATGAAGTACTTGTAAGTACCTCCAGTGGCGTACAGGTCGTAACCCTTGGCGGCCAGAAGTTTGCAGGCGTTGAGCATGTCAGCCTTCTGGAGAGGGTCTCCCGTTGAGAGGAGTATCTTCTTCTTGGGTATTGTGTTTCCGACCGAGAGGGTCGCTTTGAGAAGAGCCTCGTTGAGGTCGTCTCCGAGGCATCCCACCTCACCGGTTGAGGACATGTCGACTCCCAGCATGGGGTCAGCTTCCTCAAGTCTCGCGAACGAGAACTGCGAGGACTTGACGCCGACGTAGTCAAGGTCGAATGCGCTCTTCTGGGGAGCGGCGGGATGCATTCCGAGCATGACCTTGGTGGCGAGCTCGATGAAGTTGATCTTGAGGACCTTGGATACGAACGGGAAGCTTCTGGAAGCCCTGAGGTTGCACTCGATGAC
>DBWN01000192.1:0-4984 GCA_002308935.1 Bacteroidales bacterium UBA1237
CTTCTGATGGCATCCGCCACGAAAGTATGGGCAGCAAGATTCCCTACCGTCTCAAGGTTGAGATGAAGCATATGGCTTCCGTCAGTCTCGGGATGGACTACAAGTTCACTGACTGTCACTGCGGCGGCACCTCCTTTAGCCCTCAGTTCATAGAAGCCTTGAACCCTTGGACCAGGGGAGCAGTCAGCGGTTATGTCAGTCGCTCCCATCGGAGCTGAGAACATACGGTTGCGGAAAAATACGTTGCCGATCCTTATCGGACTTGTCAGAAGCGGATACTTGCTTGTTTCCATTTGTGTCGGGATAATTTGGTCATTAGCATGGAGACGGGTCTGTCCCCTTTGGCTATGCCAAATTTACTATGACTACCTGAAAAGGGCAAGCCTGCACTTTAACTTCTGAAGATTCGGAAAAGAAAAGTGAAGATTACGTAAGGAATCGGGGAAGTTTTTCAGAGGATTCCGGCGTCCTTGGCTTTTGAAACCAACTCAGCCACATTCGAGCTATCAAGCTTCACAAGGAGCTTCTTCCGGTACCATTTCACTGTTTCAGGGCTCAAACATATCTTGTCCGCTATCTGAGATACAGTCATGCCCTTTGCAGACAGACCGAGTATCTCCTTTTCCCTGTCCGAGAGGTTGAGGACGCTGGCAGAGGGAACTATTTCCGCTATGGTTTCTTCAAGTACATCCTCTGTCTCGTTCTGCTCTTTCTTTGCACGGCGTAGCATTCTCGTCATTGCAATAATAGCGGCAAGAAGAAGGATTGCCAAGATTATAGCGAACAGAGCCAACCTCAATTGACGCCGCTGTTCACGAAGTATCTGCCCCATGAAATCCAAAGTCTCAAGCCTGGCCTGGAACTCTTGGTCTTCGTGGATCGAAAAATACTTGTCAGCTTCTTCCAGACAGCGCAGCCCTTTGCTGATTTTCCCGGTCTCAAGATAGAGGGCACCAAGACCTTTCAGAGGGTTAGCTATCCATAGTGAATCACCGGCCAGCCTCCCGTAGCGGAGAGACTCTTCATAACAAGATCGGGCTTTGTCATAAGACCCTTCCTCCAACCAAGTCTCACCCATATTGTTGTAAAGGACCGCGTTGCTCTCATTCCACCCGTACTTGTCGAATATCTCCCCCGCTTTTGCATAATAATCGAAAGCAGTGTCAAGGTCCCCCATCATATTGTAAAGGTTGCCGAGGGCTCCATAAAGGGAGGAATAACCGTCATCAATTTCCAGCTGCGTATATCCATCGGGATTGGTGGGAGAAGAAGCCCCCTCGGACATGTGCTTCAACGCGTCCAAAGCAATCCCATAATAGAAAGCCGCACTGTCATACTGTTCCTTCCCCCAGAAAATCTGGCCTATTATCTTGGATGAATTCCTCAAAGAGGAATACCAACCCTTCCTCTTCGCTGTTGACAGAACTTTCCGGGCATAGAACTCACTTTTGGCCCCGTTCATCTGCAGATAACCGGACATGAGATCTTCCCAGTCCAGCACTATTCCGGCAAGGATACTGTCCGGCGCAGTTTCTATCGATTGGGGAGTCCACCTTGCTACCGCCCTCTCAAGAGAATCAAGGTTGTATCCGCGGTGATCGCTATAATCTCCACTTGAAGGGATGGAGAGAGTCATTAATATAAGAATGGAGCAAATGTGTATGAAGGAACATTTCATGGTATAAAGTTAGGGATTTCATGCGTCATTATCCTCCTTTCCACCTGCCGGAGGGGCCATTTCCCCCCTTTTGGGTGGTGTTTCGGCAGGTAAAGATTCCGACATTTACGTCATTCTAATGAAAAACATTATTGCCGTATGAAAAAAATCACATTGATCCTGACCGCACTTTTGCTGATCGGATGGAGCGCCAACGGACAGAATATCCTTCGCAATATCGGAGAAAAGGCAAAACAGGCAGCGGAGAGAAAAGTCGGTGAAAAAGTCGAAAGCGCTGTTGAAAAAGCGATCGACAAGGCTACCGGCAAAAAAACGGACGCCAAGGGAAACAATAGCGCAGAAAAGGCAGAAGCGGATATTGAAGAGGCCGTTTCAGCCGAAGTCGTGGATTTCGAAGAGATAAAGGCCAAAAGCGACTTTGTCCGCGGAAGCATGGTTTTCTTTGAAGACACCTTTCAAGGTGAAAAAATGGGAGAATTCCCGTCCAAATGGGATTTACTGGGAGGAAGTCAGATAGAAGTAGTGACTATCAAGGGCGTCCCCGCCGTCAAATTCGAAGACGTGAAAATCCAACCGCTGATGGAAGAGTCGGAATATTTCCCCGAGGAGTTCACACTTGAATTCGATGTTCTTGCCCAGCCCGCAGAGGAGGGTTCAAGTTGGGATGCCACTTTGGATATCTTTTTCGATGGAGAAAACGACGAAAGAATCTTTGAAATCAGGACCAGCCCCGAGAATCACACTCTCAACAATCCTGGAGGAGGGTATTATGGAATCAACTGGAGCTGGAGCGCAAAGAATCCCAGAGGAGATTATGTGGAAGGAGATGTGATATCAAAAGAGGTGGCAAGGGTATTCAAAAAGAATGACTGGAACCATATCGCTTTCTCTTTCAACAAAAGGGCTTTCAAGATCTATCTCAATTACGAGCGCATCGCAAACATCCCGAATATGAAGCAGCCCCGTTCTTGGTCAATGGAAGGATCTTCAGACAGCAACAAGGGCATCTTCGTACGTAATGTCGTAATGGCAAAGGGTGCAGTTGATCTGTATGAGCGCAACGTCACCGACTATTCTTCCGCAGTCGAGAAAGCAATCGCTGAAACCGGAAAATTCGTGACCAACAACATCCTGTTCGAGACCGGCAAAGCGACTCTCAAGAGCGAATCTATGGATGAAATACAGAAAGTCGCCGAATACATGAAGAAAAACCCGACTGCCCGATTCGAAGTCCAGGGACATACTGACAATCAAGGCTCAGACAAAGTCAATGACCCGTTGTCTCAACAGAGAGCGGAAGCTGTCGTAAAGGCTCTTGAAGAGCAGGGAGTGGATCCTTTCAACTTGCGTCCTGTCGGAAAGGGAAGCCATGAGCCTGTCGCGGACAACTCCACTGAAGAGGGTCGTTCGAAAAACCGCAGAGTCGAGTTTGTGAAGAAATAGCCTTCTTTCGGAAGACTCCAAAAAAGCCACAAGGCACGTCCTGGAAACGGGGCGTGTCTTTTCTATAATTGACTACAGAACAAGTTGCAAATGACTCAGCCAATCAATATCTTTGCATAGTCACAAACCATGAAACAAGCTTATGATAAAATCATTTTTGAGAATCGGTATTTCAGCAGCGCTGATTATCTCCGGCTTTTCCCTGTCCGCCCAGAACAGACCATCTTTCAAAGCTGAAGTCATCACCCCTTCCGCCCAGGTATCAGAACCTGTGACAGTACAGCACCCCTGGAGCGGAAAGAAGGTACTTTTCATCGGTGACTCCATCAGTGACTGCATAGCCATGTCTTATGTTGACAAGCACTATTATGACTACCTCTCCGATTGGTTAGGCATCACAGCATATGTCCCCGCCATAAGCGGAATGAACTGGACACATGTGGAGACTCAACTCAATCTGTTCAAACAAACAGCCGGCGAACAGGTACCGGACATGATATGCATTTTCCTTGGAACGAATGATTACAATGAAGGCGTCCCCATCGGAGAATGGTTCACTGAAGAGGAAAAGGAAGTTGAAGCCGCTATGGGAAAGCCCAAGGAGACTTTCAGAAGGATGTACCGGTCATATGTGTATTCAAAGGAGACATTCAAGGGAAGGATAAACTCCGCAATCCGCCTGCTGAAAGAGACATACCCCACCGTACCAATCACCCTTCTGACCCCTATCCATAGGGCACTTTTCAATTTCAGTGACTCCAATCTGCAGCCTGAAGAACTGTACCAGAACAGCTGCGGAGAATATCTGGACGCTTACGTCGATGCCGTAAAGGAAGCTTCGAACGTATGGAGCGTGAACGTCATCGACCTCAATGCCGACTCGAACATGTTTCCTCTTCTCGACAGCGATGCCAGAGCTTACTACAAGGATGAGCAGAAGGACAGGCTCCATCCCGGTGAACTTGGTCATAGGAGGATAGCCGAAGTGCTTCTTTTTCGCTCGCTGCTCCTCCCTTGCAAACCGTAACTTTGTAAGCCCAGAAGGTATTTCAAGGACAGACCCTACACCTCTTTGCCATGTGGTAAAGAGGTGTTTTGTTTATGTCTGATGCCGCCTGACAACCTGCCATAACGCCCTCCGGATTCTGCCATATGCAAAATATTTATTACCTTTGTAGGCTGAAATTAGCCCTGCTGAGGGCAGATGTACTGAAACATAAACATTTTTTTACATAATATGGGTTTGAAAATCATCGTCATGGCCAAACAAGTGCCTGACACCAGAAACGTGGGAAAAGATGCGATGACAGCCGAAGGTACAGTTAACCGTGCCGCCCTGCCCGCGATCTTCAACCCCGATGATCTCAATGCTCTCGAGCAGGCCCTCCGCCTGAAAGAGCAGCATCCCGGCTCCACAGTAGGAGTCCTCACAATGGGCCCGCCCAGGGCTGGAGAAATCATCCGCCAGGGTCTCTTCAGGGGAGCTGATACAGGCTGGCTTCTTACCGACCGCCTGTTCGCAGGAGCTGATACTCTCGCTACATCTTACGCGCTCGCTACAGCCATAAAGAAGATCGGTGACGTGGACGTCGTCCTCGGAGGCCGTCAGGCAATTGATGGAGATACCGCTCAAGTAGGTCCTCAGGTCGCTCAGAAACTCGGTCTCAACCAGGTTACATATGTCGAGGAAGTCCTCGGCATCGAGAACGGAGTCGCAAAGGTACGCCGCCGCATCGACGGAGGCCAGGAGACAGTGGAAGTTCCCCTTCCCGTCGTGCTCACAGTCAACGGAAGCGCTGCTCCCTGCCGCCCCCAGAACGCGAAACTCGTCATGAAATACAAATACGCCACCTGCCCCATGGA
>DBWN01000192.1:5058-5773 GCA_002308935.1 Bacteroidales bacterium UBA1237
CAGTGCGGTCTTGCAGGTTCACCCACCAAGGTGAAGACTGTCATGAACATCGTGTTCCAGGCAAAGGAAAGCAAGACTCTCACCAGCTCAGATGCTGATGTGGACGGTCTTATCAAAGAATTGTTGGACGAAAAGATTATAGGCTAGAACTTATGGACAATGTATTTGTATATTGCGAGATAGAAGGCACTGTCGTTGCCGAAGTCTCCCAGGAATTGCTGACAAAGGGCCGTAAGCTCGCCGACCAGCTCGGAGTTGAACTCCACGCTGTCGTTGCCGGTACAGGCATCCGTTCAAAGGTTGAGGAGCAGATTCTCCCCTACGGAGTCGACAAACTTTTCGTGTTTGACGGAGAAGGCCTTTTCCCTTACACCTCAGCTCCCCACACCGACATTCTCGTGAACCTGTTCAAGGAGGAGAAACCCCAGATCTGCCTGATGGGCGCTACCGTCATCGGACGTGACCTCGGCCCGAGGGTTTCCTCATCTCTGACCAGCGGCCTCACCGCAGACTGCACCCAGCTCGAGATAGGTCCCTATGACGACCCCAAGACCAAGACCCACTACGACAACCTTCTCTACCAGATCCGTCCGGCTTTCGGAGGAAACATCGTAGCTACAATCGTGAACCCCGAACACCGTCCCCAGATGGCGACCGTGCGTTCAGGTGTCATGCAGAAGGCATTCTACGCCGGCAAGGCGAAAGGAGAGGTCGT
>DBWN01000046.1:0-1487 GCA_002308935.1 Bacteroidales bacterium UBA1237
AGAAAAACGGCCAGCCCCGAAGGACTGACCGCAGTATTGAAAGTATACCCTATATGCTAGATGAGGATAGTGCTCACACTGTTGGCGGGGATGTTGACCTGGACGGTCTTCTTGCCTGCAGTGATAGTGAGGTTCTTGGGTTCACCGGTCTTCTCTGCGACGAGAACTGCGATGCTGCCGTCAGGGTTACGGAAGGCCATGGACTCGGTCATTGAGCCTGTCGAGCCCAGATAAACCGCACCGGGCTTCACGTAGTGGCTGATGTGCTTCATCTCATAGAACTCATAGTTGAACTTGAGTGCGCCAGTCTCGTAATCGACGCTCACAAGTGAGTTCTGCTGCCATCCCCAGGTGCTGACTTCGCCATCGAAGAGGGCGAGGTTCCAGTAATCGTAGATGGCTACTCCGTTGTCCATGTTATGCTTGAGAAGATCCCATGCGCTCATGAAGTTGGCCCAGTCATTAGCTCCGCTGAAGCACTGCTGTTCGCTCTGGACCATCACCAGATCAGGATAACTCTCGTGGATGAGAGGGAGAGCATCCTTTCCGGCCCACTGGAAGGAGACACCCTTGATGTCCTTTCCGATGAGAGGATCGGTGAGGATGGTGTCAACAAGAGCCCTGTTGGCACGCTCTACAGTTCCGAAGTACACGTCAACGTTCTCCTCCTTCATAGCGGGAACGAGGTAATGGAGGAAGTTGGCGAGTCCCTTAGCGGTCCATGTGCAAGAAGGGAAGTTCTGAGCTGAGTTGAACTCGTTCTGGGGCATCACCATGAAAATGTTGATTCCGTTCTCACGGTAAGCCTGGACGTATTTCTTGAAATAGAGGGCGTACGCCTCGAAGTATTTGTCTTCCTGGATGAAGGAATCCTGTCCTTCCCTCATCATTTTATCCATTTCAAGACCGTTGTCCCTGATAAGGTTGTCAAGCTCAAGACGCTTGCGTGCAGCAGTCGCACGGAAGGAAGGCTCAGCTGCAGTGGTTGCAGGAATGTTGCCTATGCCTGCACCAGGAGCACCTGCTCCGGGGCCCTGTGGAGGCCTCTGTCCGCCGGGAGCACCGGCTCCGGGACGCCTCTGTCCGCCCATTCCCATCATTCTTCCGTTCATGGGACGGCTGGCGTAGTGCTGGTTGACCTTCATCCACTGAGGAGGGCACCAAGGCGATCCCCAAACCTTCAGCGAGGGGTTCTTTGCGAGAGCGTCCTTGATCAGAGGAATGATAGTAGCCTTGTCGTTGTCAATGGAGAAGTGTTCCATTGCGAAGTCTCCGGGATAATCATCGAAAGAATAGTACTTGAGACCGAAGTCGCTTGAGCCGATAGGCATACGGCAGATGGTGAAACTGGCCCCGGTATTGGGCTCGAATAGTTCAGTCATCACCTTGTCATAGTCCTCTTTCGAGAGTTTGGAAAGGGCACGGTGAGAAAGTTCACTGAAGCATACTCCGAAACCCTGGACAGTCTGGCCAGTGGCCGAAAGGTC
>DBWN01000046.1:1692-2656 GCA_002308935.1 Bacteroidales bacterium UBA1237
TATTTGAACTTAGCGGATACTATACGACACCTTGAAGGTTGCCAGTCATCATCCATGGGGGAATCATTTTTGCATAAGACTCAGTACCACAAACCGAAAAATGACAAGAATATGACAAGAGTCAAGATAACAGCGATAAGGAAGGCTCAATATCCCGACCTTATGGAGATATACGAAAACCCCATCGAGCACACATGTGATGTGATCGAAGGGCAGAGCTGGATCTCCGAAGACGGTGAATGCCCTGTGGGCATGTGCCTCTCCGCATGGGAATCCATGAAGCAATTCGTGGAATCATTGGCAAGAGGAGAAGGCAACTTTTATGACGGCTGGATGAAGGATCCCATGAGCGCAATGATCAGCTGCAATGACGGATTCAGGCCGGTGAGTTTCTATATTGAAGCACTGAAGGAATAAAGATGCTTCAAGCATGCTGTACAGTAATCCCCGACTGACATCACAAGTATGATGAAAGTCGGGGATAATCTTACTTGGAGGTAATAAACCTATTTTTCGGTTTCAAGAGATTCAGAGACACCCTTGATGAAAGATGATGCTGAATCAATCGCATCCTGGACAGCCTTTCCGGCCTGGTTCACACCTGCTTTAAGAAGAATGCCTGTGTACTTCCCTATCGCTTTGTTGACAGCTGCCTTCTGCTCCTGGGTATAGGAGTCGATATTCTGCTGATATTCCTGGATGAGAGCGTCATACTCCTTAATCACCTTGTCCCAGTCAGCCTGGGTATAGGAATCGCATTTCGATTCCACTTTGTTGACGAAAGAATCGAACTTGTCTTCGATGGGCTTGCCGGCGCAGCTTGCAAGAACAAGTGATGCGACTGCAGCAAAAAGAATAATTCTGAATTGTTTCATTGCTATTATTGTTATTGTCCTTGGATATCAAGATGCGAATATAAGGATTTTGTCAAGATTGCGATATCTTTTCCACACAGACATCATTC
>DBWN01000287.1:0-157 GCA_002308935.1 Bacteroidales bacterium UBA1237
GTGAAACTCGTCTATTCCCAGCTCAAAGAAAGCGATGCCGCCATCCTCGGTGCGTCAGCGCTCGCTTGGGAGCTCTAGAGAATGTCTCATTATTGAAACGGAGGGGAGCACGGAAGTGTTCCTCTCTTTTTGGCTCCATATACTGATAAAGGCCCCG
>DBWN01000287.1:248-406 GCA_002308935.1 Bacteroidales bacterium UBA1237
TTGGGAGGCATGATGTTGCCGCTGTCCGCGATGCGGATCAGCTGCTGCATAGAAACGGGATAAAGAGCGAACGCTACTTTCATCTCTCCGCTGTCAACTCTTCTTGAAAGCTCTCCAAGGCCGCGGATTCCGCCGACGAAGTCGATTCTCTTGTCGGT
>DBWN01000287.1:566-4088 GCA_002308935.1 Bacteroidales bacterium UBA1237
GGTTCGGAGACTTTCTTCACCTCGAAATCCTTTCCGAGAGCTGCGATGAAATCTTCTTCAGAGAGTCCGTTGAGATCCTTTACGACTCTGTTGTAGTCGATGATCTTGAGCTGGCTCTCCGGGAAGCAGACTGCCATGAAGAAGTTGTATTCCTCGTTACCTGTGTGGGCGGGATTGCCGGCTTTCTTTTCGGCTCCGACCCTTGCTGCGGCAGCGGTCCTGTGATGTCCGTCCGCTACATAGAAAGCGTCCACCTCTCCTGTGAAGATGGCGGTTATCTTGGCGATGGTGGCATCGTCGTCAATCACCCAGAATGAATGCCCGAAGTTGTTTTCGTCGATGAAAGAGTACTCAGGAGCGCCCTTTATCGTATTCGCGACTATGGCGTTGAGCTCCGCATTGTCCTTGTAAGCGAAGAACACCGGTTCAATGTTGGCGTTCTGGATCTTGACATGGATCATGCGGTCGTCTTCCTTGTCTTTGCGGGTGAGCTCATGCTTTTTGATTTTTCCCTCGGCATAATCGTCGGTGTGAGCGCACAGCACAAGACCGTACTGTGTCCTTCCGTCCATGGTCTGGGAATATACGTAGTAGCAAGGCTTTCCGTCCTGGACCAGCCATCCTTTGTCCTGCCAAGCCTTGAAGTTCTCGACAGCCTTGTCGTAGACCCTCTGGTCATGGTCGGGGAGAATGGGATCGAAATCGATTTCGGGTTTGGTGATATGGAGGAGGGATTTCTCTCCGGCCATCTGCTTGGCTTCCTCCGAATTCAGCACGTCATAGGGGGGTGCAGCAACTTCTGTCACGATCCCCTTGGGAGGACGTACTGCTGCGAATGGTTTGACTCGTACCATCTTTCCGGTATTGTTTGTATTATTTGTTCACTTGGAAACGTGTGTTGCCGGTGGCGAAGAAGTCCACTATCTGGCGGGCTGCGGCGAGTCCGGCGTTCATGTTAGCTTCTGCCGTCTGTGCACCCATCTTCTTGGGTGTGGCGAATACCCTCAGGCCGAATTTCTCCTTCAGGAGTGCGTAGTTGTCGGGAGCCACATCGGTTACATATTTGAGGTCGGGCCTCTCTTCAAGGGCTTTGAGAAGTCCATCCTCGTCGATGACTTCCTTCCTTGCGGTGTTGACCAGGCAAGCTCCCTTGGGCATCTTCATGATAAGGTCGTATCCGATCGACTTTATGGTCTGGGCGGTGGCAGGGATATGGATTGAAACGAAGTCACTCTTGGAATAGAGCTCTTCCACACTTTCGGCCGGTTCCGCACCGAGTTCCTTGATCTTCTCTGAAGGGATGAAAGGGTCAACGGCCATCACCTTCATGCCGAGAGCTTCAGCTTTCTTTCCGACAAGGCGTCCTACATTTCCGAAGGCCTGTACTCCGAGGGTCTTGCCCATCACTTCTATTCCGGTGGCTGGAGTGAACTGTCCGCGGCTCATGTAGATCATCATGGCGAGGGCGAGTTCCGCTACAGCGTTCGAATTCTGTCCGGGGGTGTTCATCACCACGATTCCTTTCTTGGTTGCCGCTTCAAGATCGACATTGTCGTATCCTGCACCGGCACGTACGACTATCTTAAGGGAAGGTGCGGCTTCAATGACCTCAGAAGTCACCTTGTCAGAACGTATTATGAGAGCGTCTGCGTCGCAGACAGCTTTGACCAGGTCTTCCTGGGCGGGATATTTCTCGAGAGCGACGAATTCGTGACCGGCGGCGGTGACGATTCCTTTTATTCCTTCAACGGCGGCTGCCGAGAAGGGCTTCTGGGTTGCTATAAGTACTTTCATTTCTTTAAGGGACTAACTGTTCTTCTGTTCGAATTCCTGCATGCATTTCACGAGAGCTTCTACATCCTCTTTGGTGCAGGCGTTGTAGATGGATGCGCGGAATCCGCCCACTGAACGGTGACCCTTGATTCCGACCATGCCTTGGCTCTTTGCGAATGCCATGAACTCATCCTGTAGGCCTTCCTTGCCGGGAGCCATGACGAAGCATACGTTCATGATGGAACGGTCCTCTTTGGCTGCTGTTCCTACGAACATCGAGTTGCGGTCGATCTCGTTGTAGAGGATTGTGGCCTTCTCGACGTTGCGGCGATGGATTTCAGGGACGCCTCCGATGCTCTTGAGCCACTTGAGGGTCTCTGTCATCATATAGATTGAGAACACGGGAGGAGTGTTGAACATTGATTCTTTCTCGATATGGGTCTTGTAGTCCAGCATCGTAGGTATGTAGCGGGACACTCTCCCCAGACTGTCTTTGCGGATGATGGCGAAGATGACGCCGGCAGGACCGACGTTCTTCTGGGCACCGCCGTAGATGAGGTCGTACTTGCTGACGTCAACCGGCCTGGACATGATGTCTGAAGACATGTCGGCGATAAGGGGAACCGGGCAGTCCATGTCTTCTTTTATCTCGGTACCGTAAATGGTGTTGTTGGTCGTGATATGGAAGTAGTCTATGTCCGTCGGGATCTCGTAGCCTTTCGGGATATAGGAGTAGTTCTTGTCCTTTGAGCATGCGAGAGCGTACGCCTCACCTATGCCCTGGGCCTGCTGGAGAGCTTTGTGGGCCCATACTCCTGTGTCAAGATAAGCTGCCTTTTTCTCAAGGTAGTTCATGGCGACGTACAGGAACTGGAGGCTGGCACCTCCGCCGAGGAATACCACTTCGTGCGTATCGGGTATATTGAGAAGCTCTTTCCAGAGTGCGCGGCACTCATTCATCGTTTCTTCCCATTCCTTTGTCCTGTGAGAGATGGAGAGGACTGAAACTCCAGTTCCCTTGAAGTCCTTCAAGGCTTTGATGGCGTTGTCGATAGCTTCTTCAGGGAGAAGGCAGGGTCCTGCATTGAAAACATGTACTTTACCCATGATATAAAAGTATTATTCTTTTGATTTTTATTCTATTTGTAAAATTCGCTTACGATTTTAAACCATAAGTGGTGTAAAGATAGTGATATTTTAACGATATCCCAACAAATATGAGATAACCGCCATCCTTACGTACATTCCGTTTCCGGCCTGCTTGAAATAGTATGCGTATGGTGTTGAATCTACGTCAGTCGCTATCTCCGTAATTCTGGGGAGGGGATGGAGAATCTTCATGTTGGGCTTCACGCAGCCAAGCATGGACGCGGTAAGTTCATAAGTGTCCTTCACCCTGTCGTAGTCTTCCTTTGAAGGGAACCTTTCCTGCTGCACCCTTGTCATGTAGAGGATGTCGCAGTCGTTAAGATGCTCTTCGAGAGATTCCGTCTGGAGATAGGGGATGCCTTTTTCGTCAAGTTGGCGGAGATACTTAGAAGGCATTTTGAGCTCCTCGGGAGCGGTGAAGATGAATTTTGACCGGAAATCCGACATCGCCTGTGAAAGGGAATGGACTGTCCTGCCGTAACGCAAGTCTCCTACCATGTTTATCGTGAGGTCGTCAAGGGTACCTTGGGTCTGGAGGATGGTGTACATGTCAAGAAGAGTCTGCGTGGGGTGCTGGTTCGCACCGTCACCGGCATTCAC
>DBWN01000287.1:4153-7532 GCA_002308935.1 Bacteroidales bacterium UBA1237
GAGACTATCTTGATGGTGTCTTCAAGAGTTTCTCCTTTGCTTTGGGAAGTGTTCTTGTTGTCAGCGAAGCCGATGACCTTGGCGCCAAGGCGGTCGATGGCGGCCTCGAATGAGAGTCTTGTTCTGGTTGAGGGCTCGAAGAACAGGCAGGCAATGACTTTGCCCTGCAAGAAATTCTGTTCCCTTTTCGCTTCAAATTCTTTGGCCACTTCAAGTACGTGGAGGATTTCATCCTTGGTGAAATCCTTGATCGAAATCAGAGATTTTGGCATAATCGCTATCTTAATTCTTTGTTCTTTCACATGCGGTTTACGGTGCATCCTTCAATTTTGCCGCTCCTTTCCAGGAAATCCTGTTCAAGAGTCAGCCTGACGTCTGTGCAAAGGGAGCATCTTTCACCGAAGTCCTGGTCCTTCTGCGGCAGAGCCATATCCTTCAGAATCTTCATCACCTGATTCATCTGGAGGTATCCGAATTCAATCCGGTATGGCACCGTTGCGGTCTTCTGTACGATGGTCGCGTTGTCGAGCGCGTCAGCGGTTGAAGTCTTGTATGCACGTATCAGCCCCGGAATCCCCAGTTTTATTCCTCCGAAATATCTCACGACCACGACCAGGATGTCACTCAACCCCCTGGAGTCTATCTGTCCAAGAATGGGTCTTCCCGCACTTCCTGAAGGCTCCCCGTCATCGTTAGCCCTGAAGACATCCCCAAGGTGCCCGAGGCGGTAGGCATAGCAATGGTGGCGGGCATCGTGGTACTCCTTTTTCAGGGAATCCACAATCTCCTTGACCTGCTTTTCACTTTCTACGGGATACGCGTGGGCAATGAATCTGCTGCCATTGTCCTTGAAAAGACCTTCCGAGAATGAGCCTATGCTCAAGTAAGAATCCTGGGCCCTGTCCATACGGTTCAAAAATAGGCAAAATCGCATTATTTTGCAACCGGACCGATTATTTTCGCTATCTTTGGTCCACCAAAAACCAAAAGGAAGAACAGTATGATTCTAAGATATCGCGTTTCTTTACCCGGAATCAAGGGGTTTGCAAGGGTTTATGAAGTGAAGTCCAGCACCACCTTGTACGATTTCCACAAGAAGATGAGGGATGATATGGACTTCGGCCATGACCAGCTCATCCAGTTCAAGGCTCTTGACGGAATCGGCGGTCTTGTCGCCAGATACGGGCTCTTCGATCTCGGTTACGGTACAGTTGACAACGTCACCCTCGGGGAGACAGTGGAGAAAGGTGTGGCATCTTTCACTTATTTCTATGATGTCACCAACAAGAAGAGCGTCATTGTCACTTGCGAAGGGGAAGTGGAAGATTTCATCCCCAGAGCATCCTATCCTGCGCTTGTCGAGACCAAAGGTCCCAATCCTATCGATTTCGAGAATGGCTACGTATCCTTTGAGGACCTTCCGGATGAACAGAGGCATCTGCCCGGAGAGCCTTCATGGGGGAAAGGCAAGGAGAAGGATGACAAAGACGATGACAAGGATGACCTCGACCTCGGTGCTGAGGACGAAGACTTCGATGAAGACGATGATCTCGACGAAGAGGAGGAGGATGACGATGAGGACGGAAAGATCATCTATGACGGTTCCGAGGAACTGAATCTCTAGTCTTCCATGCCCAGGGACCTCGTCATCGTTCTTGGCCCGACATGTGTCGGGAAGACCGAATACAGCATAGGTCTCGCAAAATTCTACTCTTCCCCGGTCATCTCCTGCGATTCCAGGCAGATCTACAAGGAAATGAGAATAGGGACTGCCGTCCCTTCAGCCTCTCAGCTCGCCGCTGTGAGGCATTATTTTATCCAGGACCATTCAGTCCACAACCTGTACACGGCCGGAAAATACGAACTGGAGGCTCTTGCGCTTATGGATAGACTTTGGGCGGAAGGGCATTCTACCCTCGTAATGTCCGGAGGGTCAATGTTCTATATCGATGCCGTCTGCCAAGGGCTGGATGACATGCCGGATGCTGACCCCGTTCTAAGGGAAGAACTTACCCGAAGGATGAAGGAAGAGGGTGTAGAATCCTTGAGGATGGACCTGAAAAGGCTCGACCCGGAAGCCTACTCTACAATCGACATAGCAAACCCTCAAAGGGTGTTGAGGGCTGTCGAAGTGTGTCTTCTTTCCGGCAGGACGTTTACATCATACAAGTTGTCCAGGCCCAAGGAGAGAGATTTTTCGGTGACAAAAATCGGTCTCAGGCGTTCCCGTGATGAACTGTATGACAGAATCGGTGCAAGGGTGGACGCCATGGTAGAAGAGGGACTGGTTGCCGAGGCGGAAAGCCTGTATCCGTTGAGGCACCTCACCGCCCTGCAGACAGTCGGCTACAGGGAACTGTTCTCTTACATTGACGGAGAATGCACCCTTGAAAGGGCGATAGAAGACATAAAGACCAACACCCGCCATTACGCCAAGAGACAATTGACGTGGTGGAACAGGGATCCTTCCATAGAATGGATTGACCTTTGATCCAAGGATAGACAGCGTTCCCGAAGTTAGGTACAAGGGAGGCGGTTTCGTGACTATGGAATGAACGATATTCAAAATGGATATCAGAGTGTTGTGTATGAGTATAATCCGAATAACAGGTTTATCTTAAAACAGGGAGCCAAGTCGATATCGACAATATCTGGATGGATGGGAAACATTCCTATCACTATAATTGAAGTTGTTTCGAATGGACGATTAAAATCTGTCAAACGCAAATGAGAGCAAATATTGTTTTCTTCATAATCATGATCGGGAACCTATTCTTTTCGGGCCAATATCTCGGTTCAAAATATATGCGATCGCTAAATCGTAACTATGTTCGTGTTGAGATACAGTTTTTGTCATTCGAAGGAGACACAATAACCTTCAACCGTAGGCTCCCGATTCAATATGAAATCAAGAATAAAGATACATTAAGTGCTCGTGTCTATGACAGAGGGCTTGAATTAGATTCAAAACACGGGCTTGAACGTTTCTCCCATCTGACAATAGGAGATTATTATCAATTGATCCTATTACCAGTAAATCGTCAATTGTGTTTTTCGGAACATAGTTACTATAATACAAACTTTATTGAATTGTATTCTGAAGATGCAGAAGGAGTCCTTTTTAGAGAAATAGAATCCGATGAACCCTACGACATTCATAGCCATTTTGGCCTGTTTCTTGACCGCAAAGACAAAATATATAGAATTAGCGATGTAATATGTCTCAAGGTGGAGAATCCGATGTAAATTGACCCCCTCTTACTCTTCCTTTCGAAACGATAAATGCAGGCAGTACGGATGAAAAACCGCACTAGCCTGCATTCTATTCAGGTTTTCGTTCTCATGACCAGGGGGGTAAGCGTCTCCGGGTTTACCCCAT
>DBWN01000135.1:0-308 GCA_002308935.1 Bacteroidales bacterium UBA1237
TACCTTTCCCAGACTTCGTCAATGACGAACTTGTTGGACTCTACCTCGTAGCTCATGTCTCCGGTGTCCCAATACTGTCCGCTGTCGTAAAGCCCGAGCATGAATTTCATGCCGTGTTTCTCGGCCAGACGGCAGAACATGTCAATAAGGTCCACTGAAGGCATGTAGCAGCCTTTCTTAAGGAGATAGGGGGAAGGGTAGGTGATGAACTTGCGGTATCCGCACCTTATGTCTATCACGGTGTCGATCCCCATCGCTTTCATGTACCGGAAATCCCTGTCCCATTCCTGTTCTCCCCAGTTCTGATG
>DBWN01000135.1:387-5474 GCA_002308935.1 Bacteroidales bacterium UBA1237
CCTACATTCGGGTCCGGCTCGATTCCCCACTTGTCTCCCTGGGGTGAGGAGGGCTTGCATGATGAAGCCAGCAACGGGGCGGCTGCAGCAGCCATGACCCCTTTTTTCAAAAATGAACGACGGCTTTCCATATGATGGTATAAAGAATATCAGGACAATTCACTGAGGAGTCGGCTCTTCGAAAGGAAACTGGCTCCGACCGCTCCGGCGGACTTTCCGAGGCTGGAGACCTTTATCTGGGTGTCGCTGTTGACAAGGTTCAGAGAAAGGCGGTTCACTGCGCTCCTTAGAGGCGGCATCAGATATCGCTCTGTGGATGACAGTCTTCCGCCTATCACCACAAGGTCGGGATTGAAGATGTTGATAAGGCCGGCGACGGCTCTGCCGAGCACCGATCCTATCTCCTCGACGCATTCTATCGCGAGGACGTCCTCCTTCTCTACGGCTTCCAGTATGCTGTCAAGGGAGATTTCCTCACCTTTGCGGTAAGCGGACGAAAGAATGGATGAGCGCCCTGATGAAAGTTTCTCCAGGACTATCCGGTGAAGTGCGCTTCCCGAAGCGCCTGTCTCAAGGCATCCCATCTTTCCGCACTGGCATACGCGGTTGTTGTCCAGTAGGGGGAAGTGCCCCACTTCTCCCGAGAAGCCTGACTTCCCGTAGAAGAGCTTCCCGTCTATTACCATGCCCATTCCGAGACCCCAGCCGACGTTGAGGAATAGGAATGTGTCGGCGTTTCCCGCGACTCCGGCCATATATTCGCCGTAGGCCATGGCCCTTGAGTCGTTCTCGACAATGACTTTCTGTCCGAACCCCTCTTCAAGGAGCTGTGCGATCGGCTTTTCTTCTCCTATATAATATGAATAACTGTATCCGGTCCTCCGGTTTACACGCCCGGTGAGGTTCACTCCGTAACCTCTGACTCTTGACGGGTCGATCTTTTCCTTGCGTACAGCCTCAAGCACAACTTTGCATAATCCTTTCACCGAAGACTCTGTGCTTTCCAGAGTATAAGGGATGTTGTCCACAAGCGCGACCTGCCTTCCCGGGAAATTGGTCACCGAGACGATAAGGAAATCCTTGTTGACATCCACCCCCACGAAGAATCCCGCGTCGGGATTAAGGCCATAGAGGGAGGGACGTCTTCCGGAGGCGGACTCCAGTTTGCCAACTTCCACAAGATATCCTTCATTCACCATTTCGGTGACTATACGGGTGATCTTCGGGATGCTGGTCCCCAGCTCCCTTGCAAGGTCGGACAAGGCGTATGAATATTTGTTCATGCAAAGGCCGAGAATGGTCTTCTTGTCCGAAGCGTAGCGCCCGTGAATGCTGTTGAGGAATGTCTCCATAATGAGAGAGTTTCCGCAAATATAAAAACATTCTGCAATTCAAACAACTTGATTTATTACGTTATCGTTAAAAACATAAAAATAGTTTTAAACAATTTGTTAAAAAGTTTGCATTGTTTAGTTTTGTTTGTAATTTTGTATCCAGTATTATTACGCAAACGTTGTTATCATGACCAAGATCGAATTTGAAAACAAGGCTCGCCGTTACAGGAACGAGCTTTATGGGGGAGTCCTGCCTTTCTGGCTGGAAAACTCCCAGGACAAGGAATTCGGCGGTTACTTCACATGTCTGGGCAGGGACGGAAGCGTCTTTGATACGGACAAGTTCGTGTGGCTGCAAGGTCGGGAAATATGGATGTTCTCCATGCTGTACAACAAAGTGGAAAAGAACCCCGAGTGGCTTGAATGCGCACGTAGGGGAGCGGCTTTTCTGGAGAAGTACGGACATGACGGGAACTATGACTTCTACTTCTCGCTGACCCGTGAAGGGAAGCCCCTCATCCAGCCTTACAACATCTTCTCCAACACCTTCGCGTGCATGGCGTTCGCCCAGCTGGCGGTGGCTACCGGTGATGAGCATTACGCGGACATTGCCCGGAAGACCTTCCAGCGTATCCTGGACCGTAGGGACAATCCAAAAGGACAGTGGGCAAAGGCCGTTCCCGGTACAAGGCCGATGAAGGATTTCGCGCTGCCGATGATCATCTGCAACATGGCGATGGAAGTCGAACCCATCATCGAGGACAAGGCTCTTCTGGACAGGACGATCGAAGATGCGCTTCATGAAGTGCTTGACGTGTTCTACCAGCCGGATCTTGGAGTTATGGTCGAGAACCTCGCTCCGGACGGCTCCCTTATCGATTGTTTCGAAGGGCGCAAGGTCAATCCCGGACATGATCTGGAAGCACTCTGGTTCATGATGGACCTGGGCCTCAGGCTCGGACGCCAGGATATCATCGACAGGAGCATGGAGATCGCCCTCCGCGTCATTGATTTCGGCTGGGACAAGGAATGGGGAGGAATCTTCTACTTCATGGACCGCAAAGGCCATCCTACCCAGGAACTTGAGTGGGACCAGAAACTCTGGTGGGTGCATATCGAAAGCGCCATCACCATGATAAAGGGATACTCCCTGACAGGCAACGCCAAGGCCTTGGAATGGTTCCTCAAACTGGATGACTACCTGTGGCGCAACTTCAAGGATCCCGAGTATCCCGAATGGTTCGGCTACCTCAACCGAAGAGGCGAAGTGCTTCTTCCACTGAAGGGCGGAAAATGGAAGGGATGCTTCCATGTCCCAAGAGGCCTTTACCATATCGGAAACATCCTCCAGTCAATAGCAGACAATTCTTAAATCACATGATATGAAAGTCTTAATTCGAATCCTGACCTCGGTCCTGGCATTCTCAATCCTGTGCCAGGGCATGGTCTATGCCCAAAGAACCGCAAGGGGGGGCGTGAAAGATTCCGAAGGACGTCCGCTTGCCGGTGTGACCGTCATGATCCAAGGGACCACGAACGGTACGATGACCGCATCCGACGGCTCATGGAGCCTTACAGTAAGGGAAGGCGCCACTTTGGAGTTCTCATGCCTGGGCATGGAAACTGTAACTCGAGTCTATCGTGGAGAGTCCTTCATTGATGTCGTCTTGAGGGAAGACACCCTCTTCCTGGATGACGTCGTGGTCGTCGGTTACGGTACGGCCAAGAAGGAGACACTCACCGCGGCCGTCTCCGCCATCAAGGGTGACGAACTTCTGAAATCACCCTCGACAAGCGTTTCGCAGGTCCTCGCCGGAAAGTTGTCCGGTCTGTCTTCAGTCCAGGAATCCGGAGAGCCCGGTCTGGACCAGGCTTCCCTGCGTATCCGTGGATCAGTCTACGGAGTGTCTTACGTGGTCGACGGCTTCCCGGTGGACAATATCAATGACATCGATCCGGCTGATATCGAGAGCGTCTCTGTCCTTAAGGACGGTGCTTCAGCTGCAGTCTATGGACTGAAGGCTGCGGGAGGTGTCATCATAATCACCACCAAGAAAGGCAACCAGGGTGACACCCGTATAACCTACAACGGTTCTGTCGGTGTCTCCATGAACGCCAACTTCCCCCGTTTCATGGACGGACCGGAGTTCGCATACTATTACAATACCGCCCAGATGATGGACCAGATGGCCAACGGTACCATTTCCGATCCCAGTGAGTACGTCCCTTATTTCTCGAAGGAGAACGTTGCTGCAATGACGAACGGGGACCCCAAGGACGGATGGGACAACGTTGACTACATCAAGAAGGTCTTCGGACCGGAATCACCCATAAGCACAACGTTACCGTCCAGGGCGGAAACGAGAAGCTTCACTTCTTCATCGGAGCCGGATTCCAGGACCAGAAAGGTAACATCGAAGGATACAATTACAAGAGGTATAACATCCGCGCCAACGTTGACGCGAAGATAGGAAAGAACCTCACCGCGGCCGTAGGCCTCAGCGGAGTGGTCGGAAGGCGTGAGACCCCGAGGTTCCTTTCCGGAGGATCCGACGGAACAGGTTCCGGATATGAAGTGGGCTATTTCTCAGTCGCTCACCAGACTATCGGAATGTGGCCTTTCCTCCCGGAGAAGGAAGGGGAGTACTACACCGGAGCGATCGCCAACAACCAGGCTTATCCTTACAGCCCTCTTGCCGCTCTGCATCAGTCAGGAAAGAACCTGACAAAGAGTCTTGGAGCTACGGCCAACGCTTCCCTCACTTGGGACTTCCCTTGGGTAAAGGGACTGCAGTTCAAGGTGAGCGGGTCATATGACAACTCCAACTCCTACAACAAGAACCTCGCTACTCCTTATTATGTGCTCGTGCGCAGCCGCGCAGGTGACGGCACATGGTCATGGAGCGATCCCAAGGTGGACGTCAACGGTGCCGCCGACGGGAACATGCTCGGTGAAGGCGTATGGTTCTCAGAATCCCTTACCGGACAGGCGAGCGTCAATTATGCAGGCAGCTTTGACAAGCACAATGTCGAGGCTCTCCTTCTCGCAGAGGTCCGTGACTACAAGACCAACAATCTGAGCGCCTACGTGAAGAACCTTCCTTTCGCGCTCCTTCCTGAACTCGACAACGGAACCCCTACAGCCAACCCTGTAATAGGATCCAGCAACGCTTCCAGGAGCGCCGGTTATGTGGGACGTCTCCGTTACAATTATGATGAGAAGTACTTGGCCGAGTTCACCGGCCGTGTCGACGGATCGTACAAGTTCGCCGGAATGACTTCCACTCGTTGGGGATTCTTCCCTTCAGTGTCCCTCGGTTGGAGGGCCTCCAAGGAGGACTTCCTCTCCGGAGCTTCATTCCTCGATGACCTCAAGTTCCGCGCAAGCGTTGGTCTTCTTGGTAGCGACAATGTCAGCGCCTTCATGTTCCTCAGCCAGTACGCCGAGGGCGGAAAGGTGGTCTACAACGGTGCGGGTGCCACACCTTCATATTATACCGCAGGAATCCCCAACAAGGACCTCACTTGGGAAAAGACGCTCTCCTACAACTTCGGAGTGGACTTCTCCCTGTGGAACGGACTTCTCGGCGGTGAGATCGACGGATTCTACAACTACACTTACGATATCCTCACTTACAACGGCGGCGGACATCCTTCATCAATGGGAGGCTATTTCCCCACCTACATCAACAAGAACGCGATTGACGCCAAGGGTATAGATATCCTCCTTACCCACAAGAACCGTTTCGATCT
>DBWN01000226.1:0-4626 GCA_002308935.1 Bacteroidales bacterium UBA1237
CATTGTACCTCTTTTTCCCGTGACTGCTCTGAGCCGTACCCGTCTTGTGTACATCTCCCTTTTTGACCAGTTCATTGACCTTCCCCTTATTTGAGTCAGGGGCAGGACCGGCATATTGTCCGGATAAGACTGGGAGTTTTTCTTCTTTGGGGTATTCCTTTTCGTAGACGGGCTTATTGAGACTGGGGTCTTCGGTGAAACCCTTTGAGGTATATTGTCCTGTATTTTCTGGCCAGACCATATTGTTACAGCCCGTACCATCCTCTTTGTAGTTGGTGCACCCGAGGAATGTCTTTTTCCCGTCTTTGCTCCTTTTGACGATGAGGTAACCTGTACGGCAACAGTCGCATTTGAGAACGGGAAGACCGCCTCCAGCCGGATCATTGGTCATGAAATCGCACATCTCTGGCTCATTGGTGCAGATCCAAAGCCTGAGACCATAGTTCTTCTTGTATCTGAGCTGCAAGGGATAGTGGCAGACAGGACACCTCTTCATGTTGGAAAGGTCCTTGGTGTGATTGCGGTCGACTTCTCCGCGAAGGACGACTCCAGGATAATCGTCAATAAGTTCAAGCACGAATTTGGAAGGCCTCTGTATGGGAGTTACGATATGGACACGGTTCTTCGTCCTTGTCAGCGCCACATAGAAGAGTCTTCTTTCCTCAGCATATTCTATGGATGTGTCGTCCCTTATGACGAGCTTCATAATGGGGTCGTCGTCGATTTGTGAAGGGAATCCGTACATCTCGTCCCGGGCGTTCACAATGACCACGTTGTCATATCCCAACCCCTTGGATCTGTGGGCTGTAAGGTATTCAAGGTTTGCTCGAGGATACTTTTTGCTTATTACCTTGTTGTTCTTCTCGTCATAGACGAAGTCATTGGAAAAGCACAGGTTCCTTGCATCGAAAGAGTATCTTCCCAGAAGCAGAATCGACGAATTCACCGGTTTTCCTTCCTCCCGGTTCTTTTCAAGGATGAGTCCTATGACTTCCTCCACTTTCTTCCCGAGAAGGTAATAACGTCCACCCTTTCCCAAAGTGTCTTTCTTGGGGACGGATTCATCATAGGAATGTATGATTACGGGTTCGTCTATGCTCTTGGGAGAAATGAGGGACTTGCTTATCTGAGTATTGTTCTTCTGTATGAACCCTCCTGCAATATCTATAACTTGTTGGGCGTTCCTGTAGGTCTTTGTGATCTTGAGAAGTTCGGCATATCCCATCTTTTCCGAGAATCCGGTGAAAAGGGCTATGTCGGAGCCGGCGTATGCGTAGATGGACTGCCAGTCATCTCCCACTGCAATGATCTTGGCGTCACAAATCTTGGAAAGTTCCTTAGTGAGGTCAAACCTCTGGCGGGATATGTCCTGGTACTCATCAACGATGATGTACTTGAAGGACAGTTTGTTTCCCATGTCCTCCTGTTCACGTAATATTCTCGCCGAGTCGTTTATCATGTCCTCGAAGTCTATTGCCCCTATCTCTTTGAGTTTCTTGGAATACTCGAGGTAACATTGCATACAGATTTCGAGGAAGAGCTTGGTCCTGACGTTCGAACTCTCGCGGTCGAATCTGAGGAAGTCCTCGGCCGCATAACCGTTGGTCTTGAAGTTGGAGATGAACGTGCACAAGAGCTTTACAAGCCTCATTATGTACTTGTTCTCTTCCGTGCTGATGATCTTCTGGTAAACTTCCTGGGAAGGTCTTGGCTCTATGACGAAACCCTTGCTTTGCAGCTGGTCTCTCAGGTGTTCTATGAAGTCCCTTCCGTCATTGTATGAGGAGAATGTATATATCAGGTCGGTCTTGTGTTTCCTGTGAAGGGAGACTTTGTCATTTACGGCCTTTTTATATCTGCCCAGCTGTTTGGCGTCGTATCTTGAGTTCTTACCGTCCTCACTTATCCCGAAATGTTCGATATAGGCGACTTTGTCACCCTGTCTTATTGTGAAATCGGGAGTGTAAGGTTTGCTTGATCGCAGGATATGATAAGGATACGGCTTCTCGTATGTATAGTCTATATTGTTGAGATATAAGAAATTCGCTATTCTTACTTCTTGGGCTGAACGTAAAAACTCGTTGGTGATGGTAACATGCCTTCCACTACGCCTGTCCACTATTTCCTGCATGAATTCACCGACATTGCCTTTCATGGAAGAGAAGTCGGCTTTCGATACGTAATTGAAGAAACCGTTGAGGTCGTCCCCTTCATAAGGCGCATCGAAATATGACCCGAACAGAAGGACGGTCTTGTCTACCATGTCCGGTTGTTCGAGAATGCTGTTCTTCAGGTAATCGTTCACTGTGTTGTACAGGAACCCTCCGTCCACGACAGTCCTTTTCTCGTCATCCTGCTTCTTGATGATGGTATATCCGGTCTTGTGGAAAGTGGTTACCGGGCAATCTATCCCAAGGGAGGAGTTTATCCTCTCACGGAGTTCTCCGACAGCCTTGTTGGTGTATGAGATGACTAGGATCTCCTTGGGATCCACGCCACGTTTGTCGACAAGGTATTTGACCTTGGCGGCGACAGTTGTCGTCTTTCCTGCTCCAGCACCCGCTATGACCAGCATGTTGTCCTCATCGCAGAGGACAGCTTTGCGCTGCTCCTCATCAAGCCTTATGGCTGGATCGACCTTGTCCAAAATGTGGTCAAGATACTCCTTGTCAGAGGAGAGATGTCTACGGATGAAATCCTCGTTGTGGCGATTTACAGCAGATGACCCTTTTTTGACCTTCCTCAGATCCGGATAGGCGGAAAGGAATTTTTCCACCTGATTGATGTCAAGAGCGTGAATCTTGCAGTATGGGACAAGCATCTCACCTTTTTTGAGATTGCTGAAAAAGGTGAACAATTCATGATACTCTTCAGCGAGTGGACAATAATCTTTTCTGGAAATGTATCTGTCAGAAGACAGCAAGGAATCCAGTTTCTCGTTGAAGGAAATGATGCTGGTGTATTCATCCGTAGTTTTCGCCACGGACGGACTCTTCTCATTTCTGAACAGTTTGGAGATGAGTGACATCAGTTTTCCCCTCAATTATTGCCCTATGAGAACAAATATAGGCATTTCAGCCGACTATGTATTTGCCGAACGGAAGTTTCCCGATGAGGTTTGAAATGATGTAACTGAAAAGATATGTGAGCAACGCGGTGCAGATGATCGCCACCGGAACGGCCACGTATTTGTCCAGAAGACTGAATATCGCAGGAAGCATCAGCATGTGCATGAGGTACATTCCATAGCTTGCACCTGAGACTTTTTTCACCGCTCCGTATGCCTTTCCCGGGGATTTGATGCACTTGAACAGAAGGAACACGCATGCGCTCATCAGGCCTGCGATGATGGTGTCATTCTGCCAATGCATCTCCAGTTCAGCGGGGGTGTCCACTATAGGGCACCTGTGGTGGAACTGCCATACGCCAAAGGCGTAACAGGCAAGCAGAACGGGTATGCAGATCGCAAGAGTCTTCTTCACCGACCAGTTGATATGTACTTTTATATAGTGTCCCAATACTATGTATCCCACGAATCCGGATACATAATAGAAAAGAGGGTAGGGATTCCACCAGCATTCACCGAACACCGGACCGAATTTGTCCCTAAGGATATACAGACACAATGTGAATGCCCAAAGAAGGAGGAAGTATCCCTCTTCCTTCCGGCTCACTTTCTCAAGCCATGGTGATATTATAGGCATGATGAGGTAGAGACCCAGCATCATGTAGACGAACCACAGGTGTGATTCCCGCGGGATGAAGTTGATTCCGGCCTGCTTTACGTTCGCCCAGGCTTCCGTCCAAGTGAATTCTCCCCAGATGGCAGGCATGAAAGCATAGAGGAAAAGGAAAACCACAAAAGGGATTCCGACTCTGGTGAACCTTCTTTTCAGGAAATCTCCTGTCGCCCTTTTCACCGGAATCAGAAGATAGGCTGATGCCATCAGGAACAGAGGAACGGCAATGGGACGCACGAATCCCTGAATGAAGCCTACGCTCCACCTTGCAAGTTCAGAGGGAAATGAGAATGAATAGTCGTCGGAGTATACGCATTCACTGGAGTGAACAAGCATCACCATAAGGCACGCAGCCGCCCTTAACCAGTCAAGAAACCAGATTCTTTTCTTTTCTTCCATAGGCTCATTTGTTGGGGATTATACAAAGATACGTTTTTCGGGGCTAAAGGGGAAGACCGTAACTGTTCTTTATTTCGTTCATGACGAACCAGCTCTGGACCGACCCAAGAGAGTCTATGGTGCCCAGAGTGTTTATCAGGAAGTCGTTGTAGTACCTCATGTCAGGGGCGTAAATCTTCAGAAGGTAGTCGAAGTCCCCGGAAATGTTGTAACATTCCGCCACTTCGGGGATGTCCTTCACCCTTTTCACGAAATCATCCGCTATCTCTTTACCCATCCTTCGGAGCCTGACGCTGCAGAACACCAGGAAGCCGCGTCCAAGTTTGGTGGCGTCAAGGACAGTTGTATACTTCCTTATATAACCTTCCGTCTCGAGGCGTCTGAGCCTTTCAAAGACCGGAGTGGGAGACAGGTGCACCTTGAGTGCGAGGTCTTTGACCGTTATTCTTGCGTTGTCCTGAAGTGCCCGCAGAATCATTATGTCCTT
>DBWN01000226.1:4693-6229 GCA_002308935.1 Bacteroidales bacterium UBA1237
TATGAATGTGTCTGTACTTGGATTATTAATCTAAAAATTTGTGCAAAAATAGAATATTACACCAAATTTTACAATATCATTGTTTGAACATTCTACTGAAAATAACTTTGCCATTGGAAAACAAATAAAAAACAGATACAATCATGAGTACGAAAAAACTCCATTTCGAAACCCTTCAGCTCCATGTGGGTCAGGAGCATGCCGATCCTGCAACAGACGCGCGCGCGGTTCCTATATATCAGACCACAAGCTATGTGTTCCATAACAGCCAGCATGCGGCTGACCGTTTCGGACTTCGTGACGCAGGAAACATTTACGGAAGACTGACGAACTCTACCCAAGGGGTGTTCGAGGACAGGGTTGCCGCACTTGAGGGCGGAGTAGCCGGCCTTGCGGTCGCTTCAGGTGCAGCTGCTATAACATATGCTCTCCAGAACATCTTGCAGGCAGGCGATCATGTGGTTGCAGCGGACAATCTCTACGGTGGATCTTACAACCTCATCACCCATACCCTTTCATCCCTCGGCATCACGAACACCATAGTGAATGTCAATGACCTTGAGGCGCTGGAGAAGGCTATCCGACCAGAAACAAAGGCCGTGTTCGCTGAGACCTTCGGCAATCCCAATTCTGATGTGCTGAATATCGAAGCTGTCGCACAGGTGGCTCATAATCATGGAATTCCGCTAATTGTGGACAATACTTTCGGAACTCCTTATCTCATCAGACCGATAGAGCACGGAGCGGATATCGTGGTCCATTCAGCGACCAAGTTCCTGGGGGGACACGGAACATCCCTTGGCGGAGTGATCGTTGACGGCGGCAAGTTCGACTGGAAGAAGGATCCCGACAAGTTCCCGACTCTCGCCAAGCCCGATCCTTCCTATCACGGGATAGTGTTCGCCGATGCTGTAGGCGCTGCCGCATATGTCACACGTATAAGGGCAGTCGTCCTCCGCGATACCGGAGCTGCCATATCTCCCTTCAACGCGTTCATTCTCCTTCAGGGAGTGGAGACTCTCAGCCTCAGGGTGGAACGCCACGTCGAGAACGCACTCAAGGTCGTCGATTTCCTGAAGAATCACCCCAAGGTGGCGAAGGTTAACCATCCTTCACTGGAAGACCACCCTGACCATGACCTTTACAAGAAGTATTTCCCTTCGGGCGGCGGAAGCATATTCACTTTCGAGATAAAGGGAGGGCAGGAAGAAGCATGGAAGTTCATAGATTCTCTGAAGATATTCTCCCTGCTGGCTAATGTGGCCGATGTCAAGAGCCTTGTCATCCATCCCTACACGACTACCCATTCTCAGCTTTCTCCCGAAGAATTGACCCAGCAGCATATCACTCCTTCGACAATCAGGCTCTCAATAGGCACTGAGCATATTGAAGATATCCTTGATGATCTGGGTCAGGCTTTGGACAAGATATCTTGAGCCATTCGCTTTACACATAAAACCTGAACTATCGGCATATTGCTGGTTATCGGACCGGTCTCCGCATTTCTGGAAAGAAAGGCGGGGACTTTTTCCTTTT
>DBWN01000162.1 GCA_002308935.1 Bacteroidales bacterium UBA1237
GGAGTGAGCCTGCCGTTCATTCCGTCATGCTTTTCATTGACCATTCTGGCCTCTTCCAGAAGGGATTCGCCGTCGGAGGTGAGGATACCTTCAGCCTTCGCTGTCTCAAGGCTTTTTATCAGTCCCTCATAGACAGGACCGCCCCAGTCCGAGCGTGAACCGTGACGGCCGTAATGGCTGATGTAAAACGGCTTGTAACCCTTAGGAGCCTTGGTGTCATGGATCGGTCCGAATTCATAGGAATTCGTGTTGATTCCGGCACGGGTGTGGTCTTCCTGAAGGATCCTCATGAACTCAGGATTGTAATCCAGCTGAGCAAGAGCGGAAGCGCAGATGCCGATGGCGGACAAGACCGCCAAAATACGTCTATTCATTTTAACAGGTTTTAGATAAGTCAGTGGAGAACGCTATTACGAACGTCTCATATTCTTGGTAGCGAGATTGACCCTCACCTTGAAAGTTGTCCTCCCCTTGTAATAGAAGAGATCAAGTGTGTTGTCGTTCTCGAAATATATCGTATTGAGGAGCTGGTCCCTGTTACGGTTCTTGCATACTGGTTCGCACCAAACGAGGATGTAGTCCTGGGTTGACTTGGAATATGCGCAGATCATCGTGTATCCGCGAAGATCGAAAAGTGCCGCATTGAAGTTCCTGCCGTTTTCCTTCTTTGTCTTCTTGTACATTTCAACAATGGAACTCTCGGGATCAAGAGCACCGAAACGTACCGTTCTGGCCGTGGTCTGTGCATCAGGATTCTTATCCAGCCACCAAGCGATAGACTCATCTGTAAGAAGATCAGCCCTGGATATTTCCTTCAAAAGAGGGTTGGATGATATCTTTGAGAGAAGCCAAGTGAGCTGAGAAGTCATAAGACCGCCTGAAAGAGCCTCCAGGCATTGTCCTTCTATATATTTTCCGTCTTTGGAAGAAAGTTCCTTGCCGTAGAACATGGCGTTATGGAACACTCCGTTCTCCATGTCATAAAGCGCTTCCACCCATTCCTTCTCCGCTGACTCACCTTCATTCTCATAAGCGAAGGAGAGAAGGGACGAGGAGCCGATCCTTACGACTTCAAGATTTCCTTTGAGGCTGGACGGTTTGAGGTCGGAAAGTGTGTGCACTAGTACAGCGACTGGATCGGCATCGGGTTTCCCGTCAAGAGAGAGGCTCTGAAGAGTGATAGCGCCATCCTTCAGACGTACAGCCATAACATGGTCAACGTTGTCCTTTCTCCAACCCACGGCGTCATCATAATCTGATGCGGCTTTCTTGGCCTCCTCCTTGGAAAGAGGACTGGTATTGTGGGAAAGGATCAGAGCTGCGATCTGCTCCGAAAGAGGAGAATCGGGATGTGCCTGAGCAAATGCTTTGACCGCCATGGCGTCATCCTTGTCAACCTTCGAGAAAAGCTCAGTATCCCTCAAAAGGAGTATCTCTTCTGCATATGATGAGGAAGGGAATTTGGCGAGGAACTTGTCGTACGCTTTGACTGAAGGTTTTTTCATCGTCTTGGTGTAAAGCTTCGTCTCAGCAGGAGTCTGAGCGCTCACAACCAAGGGAAGAGCGACCTGAATGAAGGCTGCCGCAGCAATGGCTGCTATGGTTTTGGAATTGAATATTCTCATCTTGAAAGGCGTTTTCCTAAGTGAACAGCAAATATCGTACTTTATTGACAAGAAACAAAACAACAGTTGACGACAGCAGGCGCCATGGCTTCAAACCTTACCTCATATGAATCTTCTCCATCCATAATCCCTGAGTGGCGTACCCCATGGCATCCTCCTGTACCAAAGCAACCGCTCGGCTGCACTTTCAGCGAAAGGAACTTTCCGATAATCTGAATAGACAGTGCAGGTAAAGTAACGCTAATCCCGGCGGTTACGGCGGCAAATGTCCCCTACATATATGACAGTATTTGTCATGCTGCATTTTTTGGACATGATTATTCCTTTCATCTTGGCGAAATGCCAAAAACATGAGTAAATAGTGCATCAAAAACCATTGTCAGGATGCTCAACTTGAAAGGAATGCCCAGAACGCTTCCGATAAACAGAAGAATTCGCTATATTTGCACTAAGAAAAATACGGCATGCCGCGAGGCATGCATGACGATACGACTCAAGCGTATTATCTTCGTTCCGGATCAAATATCACTACAATTCCAAACTATTCACGGTATGACGATATGCGCCTGCGCCTTCGGTGCAGGCGTCATACACGGGGAATAGAGGAGTAGTGACCTTTTGATACCGTTATGTCTCCTGCACCTTTTGATAATGAAAGGTTCTTCCCAGGAGACCGCCACAGAAAATCTTATACCCACTGCTTTCTGACCATCTATTCACCTGTGGCAAATTGCAATTAAAGGAACCGCAGAAGGTCCATTCCAAGGGATACATCAGCTTTCATTGTTAATACCCTCAAGCCCTCCTCTCAGGGCTTAAGGCCCGAACCGGCCTTTATCTTCAAATGTTGGAAAACTGAAAAGACAGGAAAAAACTAATGCAACAGACTTTAGAGAAAGCGCGACAATTGTTGAGCCTGATGAGCTCGAACGTAAACTACAATCTGGATGACTTGGCCAAGAGGACGGGAGTATCAAAAAGGACGATACAGAGGTATCTGAGTTCGTTCCGTGAGGCTGGCATAGAGGTGTCAAGCGGAAAGGATGGACGTCACGTAAGCTATCCGGAAGAAACGGCACACGACAATGATGGTTCCATTTTCCTGTCTGATGATGAAGCCAAAGCACTCCTGAAGATTCTGAACAGTTCCGATGATGAAAGCGAGATAAAAAAGACTCTTCTGAAGAAAATCTCAGCACTCCAAGAGAAAAAGCTATAAATTTGCAGAAGGATCATCTCCTGCAAACTGATGGAACATTTTTCGACACTGATACTGGATTTTGACGGGACGATCGCCGACTCCGTGGAAGGCATCGTCTCCACTTCGATGTCAACGCTCAAGGAGCTGTCAATCCCCCCTGTCTCAAGGGAGGAGGTAATCTCCCTTATCGGGCTCCCCCTCACCGAGATGTTCCGGCGGATGAGTTCATCTGATGATGAATCATTCCTTACACTTTGCACAGACACCTACAGGAGAATCTTCAAAGAAAGGGCCCTGGATTCAATAACTCTGTTCCCAGGAGTAAAAGAATCCCTTTTCGATCTTCATAAGAAAGGAATATCGCTCAATATCGCTTCAAGCCGCAGCAGGGGTTCCATATACCATATATTGGAAAAAGAGGGCATGATGTCCCTCTTCGACACGATTCTAGGCGTGGGCGAAGTAACCCTCCACAAACCTCATCCTGAAATGGTTCTGAAAATCCTTGCAGAAAGGGGCGTCCGGCCAGAAGAATCTCTGATGGTGGGAGACACTACTTTCGACATCATGATGGGACATGCCGCAGGATGCCCCGGATGCGGAGTCACTTACGGCAACCATTCAAGAGAGACTCTAATGAGTTCTTCTCCCGAATTCATAATCGATTCTTTTCCTGAGATTGAGGGCATAATCATCGGCACATCAGTAAAATAGGCACAGAAACAGTAATTCCTATTGCAAAAGTTCAAAAAAATTCACACTTTTGCGAATCAGGTGACAAATGTCCTTCTCTTTGGTGATCCGAAGAGAGACGGGATCACCTCTTAGAATGCTACTCTAACTATTAACACTACTGATATGACTAGGAACGATTTGAACGGCTCCAATGGAGCCAACAAGTCCCCTTCAGGAGACAGAGGTGCGACAAAACGTCGCAGATATGTCCAGACAAAGCCTGACAACCGCGGAAAGCGGCTGAAGCCTTTCAGGGACTGCCTGATGGACAAAAACATGACCGTCACGGAATTCGCCAGCCGACTGGGGTTGAGCAGGCAGACTATCAACTTCCGCTGGAATTCTGATGACTGCACGATCTCCAATGCCGAAGAAATGGCTGAGGTCCTCGGTTACAAGTTCACTTGGAAGCTTGAACCGCTTGTGAAGGATTTCGGGGAAGAATGACCTCTCCGGAAGTGTAAGAAGACGAATCAAGGAGGCAGAAGCCTCCTTTTTCAGTTGCATTTGACATCACTTAAGAATCGTCATCGATTCACTTCTATTGGTGTGAAACCTGCTTTTTTGATCACTCCCATTATGTCCTCGTCTGTGACAGAACTCCCCTGCTCGAGGTTGAATTCCGCTTCCTTGAGGATATGGTCCGCTCTTGCGTCCGTCACTCCCGGAATGTCTTCCAAAAATTTCTTGAGCCTGGCCTCACAGTGCTGGCAGGCCATTCCTTCCACTCTGACTTTCACCATATAAGAATAAGTTTTATGACATGTACGGCAGTACCGGAAATCTGTCCGGTGCCATGATTAAGCAATACTGCAAAAAACATGCAGACTGTTTGTTGAAGAGTGCATATGCAGAACAATTGCAATTCCGTTCAAAACCATTACATTTGTCTTCATGGAGAACGCTACCAGCATATGGGGGATGATACGTCGGAAGTTCCGCGAACTTGCCAACATCAATGATTATATAGACCGCGACTCCGCCCCCGAGCGCATCAAGGACGGAATATGGTTCAGGGGACCGAACATCTGGATCCTCGCCCTGTCGATAATCGTCGCTTCTGTAGGACTCAACGTCAACTCAACTGCGGTGATAATCGGCGCCATGCTCATCTCCCCGCTGATGGGACCTATAGTAGGAGTAGGATTCTCCCTAGGGACACAGGACACTTCCTTGATGGAGCAGGCGGTGAAGAACCTCATAATCATGGTTACCATAAGCCTGCTGGTTTCCTGCGTGTATTTCATAGTGACCCCACTTCATCTGGTCGATCCTACCGAACTTGAGGCAAGGACCAGACCCACAATCTACGATGTTCTTATAGCCCTGTTCGGAGGACTGGCCGGCATCCTTGAAACCTGCCGAAAAGAAAGAGGTACGGTGATTTCAGGCGTAGCTATCGCCACGGCTCTCATGCCTCCCCTGTGTACGGCGGGTTACGGTCTGGCGCACTTGAGCCCCAGATTCTTCTTCGGTGCCCTGTTCCTTTTCCTTATCAACACAGCATTCATCATTCTGGCCACCTTTGTGATGGTGACATACCTGAAGTTCCCGAAGATTGTCGAGTTGGACAGCATCCAGGCAAAGAAAAGGAAGAACATATCATCCACCGCAATCCTGGTCATAATCCTTCTGAGCATGCTCAGCGGAATCAATGTGATCAGAGACAACAATTTCACAAGGAACGTGGAGGATTTCGTGAGCGAGGTAAGAACGATCGGGAAGACCTACATCTATCACTACAGCATCTACAAGGACCACGGCAGGAAACTCAGGCTTGAGCTTATCGGTGAGCCTCTCTCACATGAGGACTCCCTTCAGCTTTTCTCGAAAGCGGAGTCATTCAAGATAAAGGAAAAGCAGCTTGTGATCGGACAACAGGCGATCGGTATGACCGGATCCGAGCTTCAGAACGAAATTGAGGGCGTTTATCAAAGCATTGATGTCCAGATGATGTCCAGGGACGCACAGATACAGGAGCTCAGAAGCCGGGTGAACAAGTTGGATTCTCTATTGAAAGTTCTCTCGGACACCACGGCCAAAGCACCGGTAAAACAATGACAATCACCTTAGGAAATGGCTAAAAAAGAAACAGACAAACTCCAACGGAGGCTGATCCTCTGTCAATGTCTTACCGTAGTCAGCATTCTTTTTCTTCTCGGCAAATGGCAGAAAGGTATGGAATGGCTGTTCTGGAGCGGTGTCGCAGTCTTCTTCCTTTCCCTTATCCTTCAAGGGATACTCATATTCCTTATCATCAAGAAAAGAAAGAATTTCTGAAAAGCCGATCCTGGAAA